>JANQSY010000142.1 GCA_028279065.1 Cytophagales bacterium | reverse complement strand
CGACTTATAGGACTTCACTGCCATGGAACTCCTTGCTTCTTCAAAAAGATGAACCTTATTAATGGGCACAACTCCAGGGTGCTCGCATACCAATCCTCCTCCAAGGTTGGCCAGGTCGGCACAGAAATCCAAGGGAAGACCCAAGGCAAGGGCAGCAGTGGCAATACTGATCACGGTGTCTCCTGCACCTGAAACATCTGCTATTTCTCTTTTATGTGCATCCAGTTTATGACTTTGTCCCCCCCACTCTACATAGACCCCATGTTCACTCAAAGTGAGTAAAGTAGCTCCATGGTCCATTTTATGTCTGAGTTTTTGGATCGAATTGATCAATTGGCCGGTATTGGATCCATCGAGGATTACCCCAAGAGCATCTCCAAGCTCTTTCAAATTAGGCTTGAAAAGGTCCACACCTTCATAATTGAAAAAGTTCTTCCTTTTGGGATCGACTGCGGTGATCACACCTTTATCCTTAGCGATCCGGATGATCTCTTTAATGCATTTTCCTGAGAGAACGCCTTTATCATAATCTTCAAAAATGATCGCATCTGCCCCTTCAGAAAGTTCTTCGATCCTCTGAAGAAACTGATCATTCTCTTTTTCACTTAAGGCTTTTTCCGTTTCTGAATCCACCCTTAACAAATGCTGGTTACCAGCAATTATCCTGTGCTTGATCGTGGTGATCCTTTCCGAGCTCTTGATGATCCCTTTGCTATTTATTCCAGCCTTATCCAGAAGGGTGAAAAAAGAGTTGGCCTCCAGGTCATCTCCAATAACCGAGCAAAGAATAGGCGAAACTCCAAGGTCCTGAAGATTCATTGCCACGTTCGCGGCTCCACCCAATCGGGCTTCTCTGGAATGGGCACCAACCACTGGAACAGGGGCTTCAGGTGAAATCCTTGTAACCCTACCCCATACATAGGAATCCACCATCACATCACCGATGACAAGGATCTTAAGATCATTAAACCTTGAAAAGATCTCTTCTAAAGTCTTCATTTCAAAGCAAGGACGGCTGTTTCGATTCGTTTTATTGCTTCCGTCAGGTCCTTGGCAGAAGCGGCAAAGGAAATACGGAAAGTATCTGGTGCTCCGAAGGCAAGCCCGGTAACGGTAGAAACATTTGCATCCTTCAAAAGGTACATACAGAAATCGGTAGCATCATTAAGAGTGCTTCCATCGGGAGTCGATTTTCCAATCAATGATCCGATTCCCGGGAGCATATAAAATGCACCCTTAGGAAGATAGGTATCAAGGCCTGGTATCCGGGATAATCCTTCATATACAAGCTCTCTCCTGGCTTTGAACTCCTCTCGCATCCGTTCTACTTCTTCCCGGCCACCCTCAAGTCCAGCCAGAGAGGCTCTTTGAGCGATGGAGCAGGCGGCGGAAGTGAGCTGACCTTGCATTTTAGTGCAGGCCTTGGCAAGCCACGTCGGCCCTGCCATATATCCGATTCTCCAGCCTGTCATTGCAAAGCCCTTTGACATCCCATTAACAATAACCGTTTGATCGAAAACCTCAGGAAATTGGGAAATACTCTGATGTTCTCCTTCATAAACTATGTATTCATAGATCTCATCAGAAATGATCAATGTATCCGGATAATTGGAGAGTATACCGGCGAATTCTCCAAGTTCTTCTTTTGTATAAAGCGATCCTGTAGGATTGGATGGGGATGAAAAGATCACGGCCTTGACATCAGAGCTCATAGCGTTTTCAAGGTCTTCCGGCTTTACCTTGTATTGGGCCCTAAGGTCACCACTCACAATGATAGGTTCCCCACCTGCCATTTGAGCCACATCCTTATAAGACACCCAGTAAGGTGCCAGAATCACGACCTTATCTCCCTGGTCCAAAATACATAGCATGATATTGGCCAGTGTTTGCTTAGCACCGGTTGAAACCACGATCTGGTCTGGGCTAAAATCAACCCAATTCTCTTCTTTTAGTTTTTTACAGATAGCCTGCCTGAGATCCAGGTAACCAGGAATAGGAGGATAATGTGTATAGCCCTCCTTCATTCCCTTGCTTGCCCCTTCTATGATATTCTCCGGGGTATCGAAATCAGGTTCACCAAGGCTTAGATTGATGATGGGTGCCCCTTTTTCTTTAAGCTCTCTGGCCATTCGGGACATCCCTATGGTGGCAGATTCCTGCATGGACCTGACACGAGAAGATAATTGCTGATTCATCTTGAATTAGAAAATGCCAAAATAATATAATCTGTTATGGAATTACAGAAGCTCCTGCGAAGGGTACCATAGGAGCTCCTCAAAGTTTTGGATCTGATTCCCTTTAACCTTGATCCCTTCATCGGAAAGCAGGTCTTCCATTGACCTACCCCGAAAATGAAATTTGCCTGTCAGAAGGCCATTCCTGTTTACTACCCTATGGGCTGGAATGTCACCAGGGCCTACCTCATTGCATTTGTTCAATGCCCAACCGACCATCCTTGAGGACCCTTTGGTCCCAAGGTATTCAGCAATTGCTCCGTAAGTGGTTACCCTACCTTTAGGTACCAATCTTACGACTTCATAGACATCCTCAAAAAACGAATTCTTCCCCATAAAAAAACCCCAACCCGGGAGCCTTTCGACCAAACCCTGAGTTGGGGTTGAATTTATGAATTACGGATTACTTTTTTCCGTCCACTTCTTCGTAATCAACATCGGTAACATCCGATCCTTCATCTTTGGATTCGGAAGATGATCTCTCATCAGCCGTAGCTCCTTCAGCACCATCCTGACCGGCAGCCTGCTGAGCCTCATATATCTCAGATGAAGCGGCCTCCCATGCTTTGTTGATCTCCTCCATTGCAGTATCGATATCAGTAAGGTTCTTTTCCGAATGAGCTTTCTTCAATTTTTCAAGAGCGGCGTTGATCGCGTTCTTGTTGTCTTCGGAAAGCTTGTCTCCATACTCAGAGATCTGCTTTTCGGTGCTGAAGATCATTGCATCCGCAGCGTTGAGCTTATCGACCTCTTCCCTTGCCTGCTTATCGGTTTCAGCATTCTCCTCCGCCTCTTTCTTCATTTTCTCTATCTCCTCTTCCGAAAGACCTGAGGAAGCCTCGATGCGGATCTTTTGTTCTTTTCCTGTTCCCTTATCCAATGCATGAACGTGCAGGATACCATTGGCATCAATATCAAAGGTCACTTCGATCTGCGGAACACCCCTGGGAGCAGGTGGAATACCATCCAAATGGAACCTTCCAATGGTCCTGTTATCCCTGGCCATTGGCCTTTCCCCTTGCAATACATGGATCTCAACAGAAGGTTGGCTATCTGCAGCTGTAGAGAATACCTCCGATTTCTTGGTAGGGATGGTGGTGTTTGCTTCGATAAGCTTTGTGAATACACCTCCAACAGTTTCAATTCCTAAGGAAAGTGGTGTCACATCCAATAAAAGGACATCTTTAACCTCGCCAGTCAGAACTCCACCTTGAATAGCTGCACCAACTGAAACCACTTCATCGGGATTAACACCCTTTGATGGCTTCTTGCCGAAGAATTTTTCAACCTCTTCCTGGATCCTTGGGATCCTTGTTGATCCCCCAACGAGGATCACATCGTGGATCTCTGAAGCACTGAACCCTGAGTTTTTCAAAGCCCTTTTACAAGGCTCAAGGGTATCCTTGATCAATTGATCAGCAAGCTTTTCAAACTGAGCCCTTGAAAGGCTTTTGACCAAGTGTTTAGGAACTC
The DNA here is from genome assembly GCA_028279065.1 of Cytophagales bacterium. Taxonomy (GTDB): domain Bacteria; phylum Bacteroidota; class Bacteroidia; order Cytophagales; family CCMP332; genus JANQHS01. Next base: position 3,256 of record JANQSY010000142.1, on the reverse strand, counting down.
CATCCACCGGCATGATGTAAGGAAGGTTGATCTCTGTTTGAGTCGAGCTTGACAACTCGATCTTGGCTTTTTCAGCTGCTTCCTTCAATCTTTGAAGCGCCATTGGATCTTTTCTAAGATCAATGCCTTCATCTTTTTTGAACTCATCGGCAAGCCAATCGATGATCACCTGGTCGAAGTCATCCCCTCCAAGGTGGGTGTCTCCATCGGTTGACTTAACCTCAAATACTCCGTCTCCTAATTCCAGAATTGAAATATCAAAAGTTCCACCTCCAAGGTCGAACACGGCGATCTTCATATCCTGGTTCTTCTTGTCCAGGCCATAGGCCAAAGCCGCAGCAGTTGGTTCATTGATGATCCTTTTTACTTCAAGCCCTGCAATTTGACCTGCTTCCTTGGTTGCTTGTCTTTGAGAATCATTGAAATAAGCTGGAACAGTGATTACTGCTTCGGTGACAGATGTGCCCAGATAGTCTTCTGCTGTGGATTTCATCTTTTGAAGTATCATAGCAGAAAGCTCCTGCGGTGTGTACTTCCTATCCCCGATCAGAACCCTTGGGGTGTCATTGTTTCCTTTTTCAACCTTGTATGAGATCCTTGAAGCTTCCCTTTCAACCTCCGAAAACTTGGATCCCATGAATCTCTTGATAGATTGGACGGTATTCTCAGGATTGGTAATAGCCTGCCTCTTGGCAGGATCTCCAACCTTTCTTTCACCTTTACCTCCGTCCAAAAATGCAATTACAGAAGGTGTGGTCCTTTTGCCTTCACTGTTTGGAATGACAACAGGTTCGTTCCCCTCCATCACTGCAACCACCGAATTGGTGGTACCTAAATCTATGCCTATAATTTTTCCCATTGCTGTATTTTATGTCTTATGGTCTCAGCAATTGGCCAACAATATATATGCCAGTGGAATTTCAGGACTTTTTTATGCCATTATGGCATGAAGCCGAAATGATTTATTGGGACTTAAGGCTTGGCCATTGTCTGAAATAGCCAGTTTGATTGGTGTTGATCACAACCCCCGTAACAACTCTTTGGGTCATGGCTCCCATCAATCCCAGGCCATTATCGACATTGGTATAGATCGGTGAGGTTTGCGTGATCGGGTTGAAGTTGTTGTTGATCTGCTGGTAATCGCGATAGTCTTGGTTAAAAATGGTGAAATACCAATCACAGGTTCCGGAGTTTTCAAAATACCTAACCTGGATTTCATTGTTGTTACTGGTATCCACAGCGCGGTTCAAATAGTTACCAAACAGAAGAGAGTCAAACTCGTCATACTCATAGATCCAATCCACAGACTTATTGAGAGGTTCGGCTGTCAATAGGAGGAAGGGTTCGTCTTCGGTAGTTCGATCAAAAAGTTGGCCACCACCAACCGGCTCCTCGAAATAGGTACAGATTGCGGATACATATGCCAAAGACCCATTTTCCGGCCCGGAAAATCTAACCTCGATCTCATCATAGGTCATATTAGGTGAAGACTGTCGGTTACAGAAATTTTGAGGGGTGCTAATATTAAAACAGGGAATCAATCCGGTTTGGGCCGTAGCTTCCACACCCGTTCTGATGTTCATGAATTCAAGAAAGGCATCATAGGTATCTTCAACCGTATCGGTGAATCCAATACTTCTAGTAGTCAAATAAACCGGTACAGAGTCGGAATAAAAGTCCCCTTCTTCCTTACAGGTATCGCACAAAACCATTTGAAGTGTGTCAATGAAAAATGGCTCATCAGGTCTGTTTGGAGGAGCCAGTTTGAAAGTCAACTTAACATCCGCTGGATCATAGTAGATCTGCTCAGGATCTTGAGATAATTCCAGCGCATTTCCGTTTTCTCCGGAAAAGGCCTTTTCAAGCCTAAATATCTGTAGACTATCCTCAGTATTAACTATGGAATAAATGATCGGTGTCTCTACAAAGGGGGCATTGACATCCACATCCGTGGAACATGAGATCCCGAAAAGCAAAAGAAGGGCACCGATTAATGTATTACGCATTTTCATCCTTAAGAGGGTCAAAACTAATCAAGGGATGATTAGGAACCCCAAATTTTATTTGAAAGGTCTATTTAGGCAAAATTCGGAAGCGAGTAACTCGATTAGAGAGAAATGCCCATAAATGCCATGAAGGCTATTCCCATCAGGCCGGTGATAATGAAAGTTATCCCTAATCCTTTCAGGGGGTCAGGTACATTTGAATATTTTAGTTTTTCTCTAATAGCAGCAATGGCAACAATTGCGAGCAACCAACCAATTCCCGATGAAAAACCAAAAACTGCTGATTCGGTCAGGTTATACTCATATGTTACCATAAAAAGGGATGATCCTAGTATAGCACAGTTAACCGCGATAAGAGGAAGAAATATCCCAAGTGATCCGTAGAGGGCTGGGCTCGTCTTTTCAATGAACATCTCAACCAGTTGAACCATGGAAGCGATCACCGCAATGAACATGATAAAGCTCAGAAAGCTCAGATCAACGGTTTCATAAGCCGGACTGATCCAGGTAAGAGCGCCTTCCACAAGGATATATTCCTTAATTAGCCAATTTGCCGGTACGGTTATAGTAAGTACGAAAACCACAGCAAGACCCAGGCCCATGGCGGTTTTTACCTTTTTGGAAACGGCAAGGTAGGAGCACATACCAAGAAAATATGCGAAGATCATATTCTTGATGAATATTGACTGAATGCCCAGATTAACTAGTTCCATTATCCGATTAGTTGTGTTCTATGTAACCATTCCTCCATCGCTGGACCCATATGATCAATCCAATGATCAAAAAGGCACCAATGGAATTAACCATCAATCCGTTGTTTTGATAGGCTAGTCCAATGCTGTCAAATACCGGAAATCCAAACAATGCTCCGGAACCCAATAACTCTCTGAAAAATGCCACGGCAAGAATGATCCAAGCATACCCCAGTCCACTTCCCAATCCGTCCAGGATCGAATCGTATGGCTTATTACCCATTGCAAAAGCTTCAAGTCTTCCCATCACTATGCAGTTGGTAATGATCAGACCGACAAAGACCGAAAGGATCTTCGATACGTCAAAGAAATATGCTTTGAGGACCTGATCCACTAGAACAACCAATGAGGCGATCACAGAAAGTTGAACAATGATCCTAACCCTGTTTGGAACAAGATTCCTTATAAGGGAGATGATAAGGTTCGCGAAAACGATCACAAAGATCACAGCGATCGCCATTACAAGGGTGGGCTTCATCTGGGTTGTAACCGCCAGAG
>JANQSY010000134.1 GCA_028279065.1 Cytophagales bacterium | reverse complement strand
TATTCTGTCTCCAGGCCTTTTTCTTGCCACGAATTCCATCAACTCCGGAACGGATTTGATCCTGGTTTCATCGATGCTTACGATGATATCTCCCTTACGGATCCCAGCTTTTTTTGCTCCCTCATCCATGGTAAGTGAATCAACCAACACACCTGATGGTTCATCCAGATCGTACCTTTCAGCAATCCTGGCGTCCACATTTCGGATCATTACTCCCATGATCGCCCTTTGAACCACTCCGTACTCGATCAGATCTGTAGAAACCTTCAAAACCAGGTTGCTGGGGACAGCAAATCCGTATCCGGCATATGTACCTGTTGGGGTTGCAATTGCTGAATTGATCCCAATTATGTCTCCATTTAAATTGACCAAGGCCCCTCCACTGTTTCCTTTGTTGATAGCGGCGTCGGTTTGAATAAAGGATTCAACTGCATAAGCTTCTCTGAGGATGTTGATATTCCTGGCTTTTGCTGAGACTATTCCTGCTGTAACAGTTGATGAAAGGTTGAATGGATTCCCAACAGCAAGTACCCATTGCCCTACCTTTACTTCATCGGAATTGGCGAATGAGAGGGCAGGAAGGTTGGTTTCTTCAATTTTTATGACCGCAAGATCGGTTGTAGGGTCAAGGCCGACAACATTTGCAGTATAGGACCGGTTATCATTCAAAACAACTTCTATTTCAGTAGCATCTTCAACTACGTGGTTATTCGTGACGATATACCCATCCTCACTGATAATGACACCAGAGCCGCTAGCCAAGCCTTCTCTTGGGCCTCTTGGGCCAAAGTCAAAAAAATCCCTATAAGGATTGTTCCCTCCTTCGGACATATCCTGTCTGATCAGAGATCGGATATGAACAACCCCGTTGACGGTTTTTTCTGCAGCAGCTGTAAAATCCAAACCGGTTGATTGAGATTGGTAATCCGATGCCATAACGAAAGCAGGTCGTTCAGCCTGTCTCAATACAACATTTTTAGGATCTCTAATGGGGTTTTTGGCAAAGTAGGTAACAGCAATTACTGTTAACAACGCCAGAATAATGATAACACCTTTTCTCATCTACCTAATTTTTGTCTAAAAAACGTTTTGGCTGACTTGGTTGTTCACCATTAAAAGCCTTATCAATCCCTTTATCAAAATAGGTGCCAGCGTGTTTTTTCAAGCTGTTCTGACATTTTGTCAAACCATTAAAAGTAAAAAAGGGGTAACTAGAGGCATCAAAAGCTATATTTGCTGAAGTTTTTATAAGATGATCATTCATTTAAAAAAGGGGATCACCTCTGATCAGGCTGAAAAGTTTGCAGAGGAATTGAAGGCCACCAGGGTTCAACATAATGGTACCACGATTCTGGTTACCACCACCGAAAACGGAAAGCTGAATGGAATTGGAAGGGACCTGGTTGAGAAGGTATATGAATTTGATTCTGACATCCAGCTAGCCAGTGCTGATTACATGGTGTCAAAAAGGGAGGTGGCAATTGGCAGCCAGAAGGTTGGAGGGAACTTGAACAATACCCTTGTAATTGCCGGGCCTTGCGCAGTAGAATCTGCCGAATTGGTTGAAAAATCTGCGAAGTTCTTAAAAGATCTGGGTGTTAATGCTTTGAGGGCAGGGTCATATAAACCCAGGACCTCCCCATATACTTTCCAGGGTCTTGGAAAAAAAGGTCTTGAGATTCTGGATAGCGTGAGGAGCAGGTATGGACTCAGTATAGTCACTGAAGTAAAAGATTCTTCTCATGTAGGAGAGGTAATTGAATTCGCTGATGTGATACAGGTTGGAGCCAAGGCGATGTTTGATTACGCTATTCTTGAAGCATGCGGAAAATCCAATAAGCCCGTTATGATCAAAAGAGGATTTGGAGCCACAGCCCAGGAATTGGTTCAGGCGGCGGAATTTGTTCTTTCAGGGGGAAATGAGAATGTGATCATTTGTGAAAGGGGAATTAGGACCTTTGAAAATAGCACGCGTTTCACCCTTGACTTGAGTGGGGCCATTTACTTAAAGCATAAGACCAACCTTCCGATCTTTCTTGACCCCAGCCATGGGATCGGTCATGCTTATGGAGTTCCGGACCTGGCCAGATCCTGTATGGCGATAGGAGTGGAGGGTTTGCTGATCGAGACGCATCCAGATCCATCAAATGCCCTTTCCGATTCCTCTCAACAGTTACACCATGAGGATTTCAAGGTATTATTTACCTCTTTGAAAAAGATTGGGGATGCTATAGGGTATCAGGTGGTCTGATCAACCCAAAGAACCTCTTTCAATTCTTTTAAGCGTTCTTTCAAGGTCCTCTGGGGTATCAATACATTGACTGTCAAATTCGGTTTGGCCTGTTTTTATCCTGAAACCATTTTCCAACCATCTAAGTTGTTCCAAGGATTCTGATCTCTCCAGGTCACTTACTGGAAGGGAGGTTATTTTGTCAAGTATGTCCGCCCTATAGCCGTAAATACCTACCTGTTCCCAATATGGATGGTTTCTTACCCAGTCTTCCTGCCCGTGATCCCTCATATATGGAATTGGCCAGCGACTGAAATACAAAGCCTCTCCTGATTCGTTTAGAACTGCTTTGCATGAGTTTGGATCAAAGAGGGTTTGGGTAGTGGTTATTTTCTTAACCAGGGTTGCCAGTTCTACATCCTTATCCAAAACTTTGGAAAGATCATCGATCTGTCGGGGATCTAAAAAGGGCTCGTCTCCCTGAATGTTAATTACAAAATCATATTCCCCTCCAAGGATTTCCTTGGCTTCTGCACAACGATCGGTGCCACTTTTATGGTCTTCCTTGGTCATTACACATTCCCCTCCGAACTCCTCAACCTTGTCATAGATCCTTTTATCATCCGTAGCTACAACTACCCTGGAAAGGGATTCAGCATTTTTGGCCTGTTCATAGACTCTTTGGACCATGGTTTTTCCAAAAATATCAGCAAGAGCCTTGCCCGGAAATCTGCTGGAGGCATATCGTGAAGGTATTACACCAAGTATTTTCATACCTTTTTTACTTTAAGTGTTGGGCCTTCATCGCTGATGACCTCGATATCATCATCCCTTTCAATGGGCTCACCCCTTGAAAGGGCATCATATAGCTCCCCTTCAATGATTACCTTCCCGCCAGGACGAAGAACGGTGTATGCCTTGCCCTTTTTTCCTACCAGATCGGTGTTTATCGGGCTGGTATAACCCTCCTTTTTATCCATTGTGGTTTCCAAAGAAATTCGCCGGAAAGCTTTTGAATTTACTACTCTTACCCCTCCGAAGAAAAGGAGGATAACCCCAATTGCTACACTTGAAAGAACGGTACCAAGTGAGATCAAAATCTTGTAATCAGGAACAAAGGTGAAATCCAGAGCATCATTTTCAAGCATGACGAGGGTCAAGCCTGAAATTGTGCATATGATCCCCAGTACTCCTGCAATTCCAAATCCCGGAATTACGAAGACCTCAACGACAATCAGGATGATCCCAATTATGAATAGAAGGATCTCCCAATTCTCCGCAAGTCCATTCATATAGTAAGGAACAAAGTACAAAATAGCAGCTACCACAGCAGCAAGAAGGGGAAATCCTACCCCTGGGGTCTGTAACTCAAAGTAAATGCCCCCCAATATGATCAATAGCAGAATTCCACTTACAAAGGGATTTAGAAAAAGCGAGATCACCCTTTCCGGCCAATCAAGCTCCAATGTCTCCAATTCATGATCTTCCCAGCCGTTGATGGCCAATATTTCCTCTACATCTGAAAGTTTTCTTTCACAATAGCCATACTTGAGGGCTTCATCAACAGTGAAGGTCAGAACTGTTCCCTTGGGGCTTATGGTGTCCAATTCGAGGTTTTCATCTACCATGGCCTCTGCGATCTTCGGATCTCTACCCTTGGTTTCCGCAGTAGACCTCATAATGCTTCTCATAAAAGACTGGTATTTATCAGGGGCTGCTTCTCCTGTTTGATTAACAACAGTAGCCGCTCCGATATTAGATCCCGGAGCCATATAGATGCTATCGCAAGCGATAGACAGAAGGGCTCCAGCAGAAATTGCCTTGGTATTGATAAAGACATGGACTGGGATATCCAGCTCTAAAAGGTTGTTCCTCATATCGTTGGCATCATATACGGCACCACCGTATGTATCCATTTCTATGATGACCCCGGAATAACCATCTTCTTCGGCTTTTTCCAATCCAAGTTCCAAATATCTACTGGACCTTGCATCTATCTGACTCTTGATCTCTAATAAGAGAACCTTCCCGTTTTGAGAAAATCCCATATTGGTGATCAGGATCGGGATAAAAAAGAAAATAAGAAGCGAAATTTGTCTCATTTGATGGACGAAATTAAGAAACCCCTATTCGAAAAAGAATTTGGTACTTACTTTGCCAATATTGGCAAAAGCGAATTTTCCTTGCGTACCACTTTCATCATAGTTCTTCTTTTTTTGTGTCAAAGCCAAATTTATGGCACAGCAGTAGATTCCCTGAGACTGGCTTCCATTGAGGGCCACCCCTTTGTTATATACAAAGTAGAAAAGGGAGATACATATTTCTCGATTTCCAAAGAGTATGGATTTGAGAATGACGAGCTGGACAGGTTTAATCCTGGTGCAAAAGAAAAGATCCGTATTGGACAAGAATTAAAGGTTCCTTTCACGCTGAATGGGCCATACGTGCACAAGGTAATTGCAGGGGAGTCATTATTCTCATTATACAGGATCTATGGTGTTACTGTGGAGGAATTGAAAAATATCAACGGCCTTGAGAGTGACGAAATATCGATAGGGCAGGAGATTATAATTTTTCCGATTAGGGATGAAAAAGAGGAAGGGGATTCTTTGGAAATAAAGAAGGTTCATACCGTTCAAAAAGGAGAAACGTTGTTCTCGATTTCCAGGCTTTATGGTATAAAATGGCAAGACCTGAAAAACCTGAACAACCTCGCGAATAATGAAATAAGTGAAGGACAGATTCTTTTGGTCAGTATTGATTCCGCCTTGATCTATACGCCGCCAAAAACGGATACCATTCCTGGTAACGGTATTCATGTAGTTGAGAAAGGTGAATCCTTGTATTCTATTGGGAGAAAATATGGTCTTCAGCCTGGGGAGATCATGGCTATTAATGGTCTGGGTAGCAATGAGATCTCCGTGGGACAAGAGTTGAGGCTCATGGTCCAGGATACCACAAAGAACCTTGCACTTCCCGCCCCGGTAACCACTACTCCGGATGAATACCTGAAGGGGGAAAAAAGCATAGAGGAGGTGATGGTAGGGTCTGTCAAAAAAATTATTGAACGCGGTCTATGTGAAGTGATTGAAGGGGGAGAGGAAACCTATAAATACCTTGGACTTCATAAGACATTGCCACGAGGAACTATAGTTCAGGTAACAAATGCGGAGAACAAAGCCAGTGTTTTTGTACGAATTATTGGGATTCTCCCTGCCATCGATCAAAATAGGAATGTGGTCTTAAAGGTCTCTCCCAGGGCCTTTGAAGCTTTGGCAAGTGTGAACAAAAGATTTAGGGTAGAAATTGCTTACTTCCCAGAACTTGAGTGATCTCAAGGCTACTCTTGATGAAGCTTTTTTTAAGTTTTCCAATCGGGGCTTCATTGAAGAGGATCCGGTCCTTATCCCGCATCTATTCCAAAAGAAACAAGATATTGAAATAGCAGGATATATTGCTGCAACCTTTGCCTGGGGTCAGCGGAAGACCATAATCAACAAATCCAAAGAGTTTTTAAGCCTGATGGATAATTCACCTTTGGAGTTCGTTTTAAATTTCCAGGATTCCGATGAAAAGCAGTTTCACGGATTCAAACACCGGACCTTTAATGGAATGGATGCCATCTCCTTTTTGAAGTTTTTCCGAAAATGCTACAGTAAGTTTGAAAGTCTTGAGGATATGGCTTTTTCCAATAACTCTGAAGATGTGAAATCCGGAATTATTCAGATCAGGGAGAGCTTTATTGAGTTTGCTTCTCCAATGGAGAGGACATTAAAGCATGTCCAAAATCCCCTAAAAGGATCTGCGTGCAAAAGGATAAACATGTTTTTTCGATGGATGGTGAGGAAGGATAATGATGGCGTGGATTTTGGAATTTGGAAAAATCTCGGTCCATCGAACCTGATCTGTCCATTAGATATCCATGTGTCAAGGGCTTCTTATGAATTGGGAATGATCAAAAAGGTTACAAGCGATTGGAATACCGCAATTGAGATCACAAATGTCCTATTAGAATTGGATCCAAAGGACCCTATCAAGTATGATATTGCTCTCTTTTCTCTTGGAAGGAAACTTCGAAAGGAAGGTTCAGTGGCCTAAACTGAACAGCGAGGGGTTCATTTTCGTCCATTTTTTTGAGCATTCTTATTGATAAATATTTGAAAACCAGGCAGTTATTTGTTTGGTACAGGATTTGGCGATATATTCCCGAAATCAGTGAATAATGGAAGCCATATCTATTCAAATACCAACCATTCATGGAGAACAGGAAATAGAGGTTGATGTTCGTATCAATGGGATCAAGAAAAAGTACCAGTACAGGATTGAGATCTTTTTTTGGGAAGATTGCCAATCTCCGAAGGATGATAGGGCTGCATGTATCAGGGAACTGGTAGAAAAATACGATCCTTCCTGGGAGCTGGTCCATATTGGTCTACCCACTGAAGAATTTATCCCAATTACTTTCAGGAAACGAAAATCCTGATCACCTCATGATCATCAGCGGCCCTTGTGAGGTGATGTTGAGTTTATCGATGATGACCAGGTAATAGTAGGTTCCAGGGTTCAGGTCGCCGCCATCCCAGTCGTTCTGATAGTTGTCCGACTCATAGATCATGTTTCCATAGCGGTCAAGTACCTGTACCCTGACCTCCCCATAGAGTTCCCTGTTGTCGATCAGCCAGGTGTCGTTGGCTCCATCGTTGTTGGGTGTGATGACGTTGGCGATCAGAGGCAGGTTCTCAAACTCAACCTCAAAGATGTTTGACCTGGAGCTATAGGCTCCATCCCTTTCCACTGCCTCGATGTAG
>JANQSY010000121.1 GCA_028279065.1 Cytophagales bacterium | reverse complement strand
CTGAGGGCGGTTCTTTTCTCGAAAGGATTGAACAGAGGCCAGTGACTCCAGAATAGCATCCTGATTTGAAGAGACCAGACTTCTCAATTGGGCCGGGGCGTTGCCTGCCAGCAATTCCTGCTCCCCAGACAAGGTCTTTTCGACCGATTTGAACTCATTTTGGGAAAATCCTTCTGAAGCCACCTTTTCCAGGTATGCTCCAATCCCATTTGACCGTCCCTTAAGATCAAGGGGATCAACTCCAGCATTTTTTATCTTATCAAATGACTCTTGAGCCAGCTTCTTTAGGCCATTATCAAGAACCCTGACCCTTTTTTGAAGTTCAGACTTGGCAGCCGCAAAGTCTTTCAGCTCCTTGTAAGGCAGGCTTCTGGATTGCCTTGCCTGCCACTTGGGAAGGAAATCCTGAGCAAAATCAATGACCAACCTGCGAATCACCCAACTCTGCTGATTCTGCCTTTGGAACTGATAAAAGTCACTGATCCAATCAACCCATGGATTGCCGGGCTCCAGATCATTGAAGAACAAGTCGGCAGCCTCCTCCACCATACCCTTGACATCAAAACTGAGCTCAAGGTCAAAGGCTAGCCCAAGATCCCGATAAAATGATCTCGAAAGAGAATTCACGAATGAGTCGATGGTCTGGACTGAGAATTCGGAGTAGTTGTTCAGTACTCTTTTCCAGGCAAAGTAGCAGCGCTTCCCGATCTCCTCATCACCGAGGGACAGGTGGGGATACTCAGTGGCCAGGTCAGCTTTGATCTGACCCAATAGGTATTGAGCATCTTGCCCAAGTTGGTTAGCTGGTTTCTTTCTGAGTTCCCCCAGCATCTTTAGGAAGTGCAGTATCCTGATCTTCATTTCCTCCGCCGCTGCCTTGGTAAAGGTGAGGGCAAGAATATGTCGATAATAATCGGGAACTGCCTCCCCATCATTTTTTGGGGCTGCCAGGATGATCTTGATATAGTTTTTGGAAAGCTGATATGTCTTCCCGCTTCCCGCCGAAGAACGATAGATGTGAAACTTGCCACTCACAAAGTCAAGAAACAAAAAAAAGCCTCTTGGTCAAAGAGGCTTTCCTTTTTGAATTGAGGTAGACTTTTAAAGTTCCGCCATCAACTTTTCGTTCATTTTGATGTACTCATCAGCCTCAGATTCCTTTGCATAGACTGCACTCTTTTCAGAGGCGGCTTTTGCAGCCTTCTTATCTCCTAATTTTTGGTTGGCAAGAGCAAGACGGTAATAAGCCCAATAGGCTTTCCTTCCTGCCTCATCATACTTTTTGCAGGCGATATCGAGGTACTCCTTGGCTTTAGCAAGATCCTTGTCGCCATCCAGATAATACCTTCCTGCACTGTAGTAGGGGCCCGCCCCAGGATTCAATGTCCTGTCGATAGAAGCCGTCACCTTCTCGTCCACAGGCGACTGGATAGTGAAAGAAACCATCAAGTTATCCCAAACAAGGGTGAAATCCGCAGCATCGGTTTTTATGTTTCCAAGATCCATAGTAAGGGTTTCCACAGATCCATCTTCCCACGTAATTGGCTCAACATCAAACCTCATAAAGTCTTCATCCTCATTATAATCACTCCCGCCTGTTCCCCAATAGATCAGGTTCTTGTGAAGGATGAATGTCCAGCTTTCCTTACCAGGAATGGTATACAAAGCATATTTTCCTGCCGGCACTTTCTGGCCATTGATGATCACCTCATCGCTAAAGCTGATCTTGGTGGAAGCATTGGCTCCGGTTCTCCACATTTTGTTGTAAGGGACAAGGTCACCGAAGATCACACGGCCTTTCTTGCTAGGCCTTGAGTATTCAATGGTAACATCCGTCAGCCCAACCTTAGAAGTAAAAGTGGCAAATGGGCTTGGAGCTGGCATTTCAATTTGGCAGAATCCTTGCACTGAAAATAGGACCAGCATGAGAATAACTTGGATGGTTTTGTTCATAATAGATTGATTAATTTTGATGAGTAGTTTCCAAAAAATGTTTGAAGCCTTAAAACTACCATTTAAGCCTTTTACCGCCAACACCGCATTTTATTTGATAGTTCAAACCATGCTGCTTGCTATCCTGATCCCAGGGGATCTGCATAGCCAGGCAGAAAAGGTATTAGAGCTAGGAGAAACCAATGGAGGCAGGTATGATCTACGGGATAATTTTATCGTAGGAGATTTCTTGATCACAGGAAATAGATACTCTACATATATCCATTCTCTGACTACAGGCCAATTCGTTGAGAAAAAAGAAGATCTAAGAATTATTAATGTATTCAATCTTAACAGCCAAGACCTTCTTCTGGCTGCCAACGTAGAAGCTGATTCCATTGGGTTCTATACAGTGAACTCAGAAGGATTGGAACTACTATTCAATTTTAGCCAGGATACAAATCACAACGCCAGCTTCAAACCAATTAATGAAAGCGGAGATAGTATCCTGGTTTTTGTAAATGGTGCTCTTTGGATCACGGATGGTTCGGATCTTGGCACAAGGGAGATCTATAGAAACAATGCAACCGGAATGGGGAATTTTTCTGTAACTGGAAACACCCTTATTCATTTCTTCCAACCCTATTTCGTTTACAAATACTCTTTCTCCGAAGACACGTCCATTACTTATGACACCAGGACCTTGGTGGATTCCAGTTTTTACCCAATCATCTTGCAATACCCTATTGACGGAAGGTATTTTTTGGTTGAACTGAGGGACAGTTCCAATGATGAGGAATTTGGGATTGGACTCATTGATGTCTTTGATTGGGATTTTACTGTCCTTTCAACTCCTGACAACCAGGAGTTCCACCGAAGGTATTCCGGAAACTATTTTCGAAGGCATTTAAAGATTGGAAACAAGATCTATTTCTTTTTTGAGGAGCAGCAGGCTTATAAAGAATATCGAACCTTGGTTTTGGAAATAGACCTTGATTCAGAGAAAATTCAATTTGTCTCAGATCTGGCTGCCCCTATTCATTCAGGTAAATGGCCCAGATTCCATGAAGTGAATGATAGACTTCTTGTTTTTGGAGTTTTGGGACCATATGGAGCAGAACCATATTATCTGGATGGTTCTGGGGTAAGAGTCCTAAAGGATATTTATCCTGGATTTGGATCCTCAATTGAGGATATGGAAAACCAGCTTTTTTATTCCAATATAAATGTCTGGTGGGATGACGTTCCATTTGAAAAATTGGGATCGGAAGCATTTTTTGTCGCTAACCACAAAAATTTTGGAAGATCGGTTTTTAAGACAGACGGAACCCCGGAGGGCACTACTTTAATTGCAAACCCCGCAAAGGGTTCTCGGAGTCTTGGTGATAGCCGATTAATTAAAAGCACTAATAATCAACTGTTTCTCATTCATAAGCCAACTTTTGATGCGTTAGAAGTATTTAAAATCCCCATTGTTTCACAGGTTCCTGATCCGGTTGAAAATGAGAATGAATGGAACATTAGGTTTGGACTTGGAATAAACGATTTTACAAGTCTCAGTGGCGAATACGAAAAATTTGCCAAAACCTACGTTAAGGATAACGGCGATTTCATTGTCTATCAACAGGGAATAGATCCAAGCTTTTTATGGGCAAATCAAGATGGTTTTGATACCATAGGTGCGCTAGCAATTACAGGATTTAGTAATGAAAGATCCGTTATTCATTTCTTCGACAGCAATGGGTCAGTGAAAAATCAGATAAGCTTGATCTGCCACGATAGCAGGTCGGAATTAGGGGTTGATCCCAAAACAGGCAAAGTTGTTCTTGCTTACCAAAAGGACCATGATATAGGGTTTATAGGAAAAGAAAGATTAGAATCTGGAAAGTATTTCATGCTTACCGGGCTTAATGAAAAAGGAGAAAGGCAATGGGAAAGGCTCTTTCCAAATCAGGAAGTTGCTCCAGGGAAGGTTATCCTTCACGACCATAAGATCTATATTTCTGGATGGTACTTTGGTCGCCAAGTTCGTTTTGGCGCATTAACGGCCAATTCTGTTATTTCTCCACAGCCTTTTACAGCGGCATTTTCGCAAGACGGAGAGCCAATATGGATTAAGAATGTCGAAATTGATTCTTTCAGGTATTGGTCTAATCTTAACAATATTGTCATCGATTCGGCAAATGGATTGCTCATTAGCCTGTTTAATGAGTCCGGGTATAGTTGGAGATCAAGTTGTGGGTTTAGCGATTGGCATTATGTGATCCAGGCCAACGATATCCACACGGGTGACTCCATTTGGCAGATTCAATTCAAAACAGGGGGGTTATCCAGATTTCCCACCTTGAGCAAGCTATCCAACGGAGACCTAGTTGTAGGCGGCGACATCACTTCATCCCTAGAAATAAAGAATAAGGAATTTGTTCCAAAAAGAATTGAAAGTAGTTGCCCTCAGGCAAGTGTTGTTTTTGTGATCGACCCTGAGTCAGGTAGATTAAAGGAAATTCGAAAGGATGACGGGCATGAAAACAAGTATTTAAGAGATATCCTGCCGACAAAAAATGGGTATTATACCGCGTCAATTTTAAGAAAAGACAGCGTACACTTTTACTTTCGCCCACGCTACAGGTCGGAATTTCAAGTTCAGTTAGATCTTTGGACTAACAAAGGCCACCTTGTTGGCAGCAAAAATTTTTGGCTAGGGAGGCCTAATTGGGATTCCCGAGAGTCAGATGTTTCAGTTGACATTGAGATAGGTGGTCAAAATTCGGTATTATTAAATACCAGCTTCAACCAGGAATGGCAAACAGGATTCGATACCCTTTTTTCTTTTCCGGCAGAATTTCTTACCCATAAATCATTTGTCCTTTCTAAAAGAGATGGAATTTCATTTTCGGATTACGATCCCGAAAGTTTTTTTGAGCTCAATGAAAAAACCGCAATCATTTATCCCAACCCAAATTTTGGACCCACACTTAATTTCATTTTCAAAAAAAATGGGTTTAATAAGTTTAGAAGGGCAAGGCTTTTTAATTTATCCGGAGAGGAGATCATGGATTGGGATATTGAGTTCACCGAAATCGAATCCTCCATTTCCTGGGGTAGAAGACCAGGACCAGGGCTATACATCTTGAGGCTTGAAGGGGAAAGGACTGAATCCTTTAAGATTGTGGTAAAATAAAAAAGCCGGCTTTCGCCGGCTTTGATCATTTTGAAACCTTCTTCACCAATTCCTCGAAGGACTTGGGATCGTTCATGGCCATATCGGCTAGAACCTTGCGATTCAATTCGATACCAGCTTCAGACAAAAGCCCCATGAACTTGGAGTAAGATAGTCCATGTAGTCTGGCTCCGGCATTGATACGCTGGATCCAAAGTTTCCGGAACTCTCTCTTTTTGGTTCTCCTATCCCTGTAGGAATACTGGAGTGCTCTTTCGACGGCATTCTTAGCTACCGTGTAAACATTTTTGCGTCTTCCAAAATATCCTTTGGCAGACTTGAGGACCTTTTTCCTCTTTGCCTTTGACGCTACTGTATTAACTGACCTTGGCATTTTTGATTTGATTTTTGGCGGTTGGCGGCATAAAGCACTTCAGGCCAACAACCCGGTTCAACATTGTTTTACTTCATACCCAACATCAACTTCACCTGATCTTCATTGCTCGGGTGAACCAATGTCTTGTGGGTAAGTTTTCTTTTCCTCTTGGTGCTCTTCTTGGTAAGGATGTGGCTCTTGAAAGCATGCTTACGCACGATCTTACCAGTTCCAGACACCCTGAACCTCTTCTTCGCTGAGGATTTTGTCTTAACCTTTGGCATTACTTATTTCTTCTTTAAAACCTTGGGAGCAAGCAAAATATTCATCCTTTTCCCCTCCATTTTTGGCAATTGCTCCACTTTGCCAACTTCTTCAAGTTGCTGGATGAATTTTAGCAACAACAATTCCCCTCTTTCCTTGAACACGATGGTCCTACCATAAAAATGAACATAGGCCTTGACCTTTGCTCCTTCTTCCAGGAATCTCCTGGCATGTTTTAGCTTAAAATCGAAATCATGATCGTCGGTGTTTGGCCCGAAACGGATCTCTTTCTGGACGATCTTATGCTGTTTCGACTTTAATTCCTTCTGTTTTTTCTTTTGGTCAAACTTGAATTTTGAATATTCAAGCACCTTACAAACCGGTGGATTCGCATTGGGTGAGATCTCCACAAGATCAAGTCCCTGTTCCCTGGCCAGCTCCAACGCCTTATTTATGGGATATACTCCAACCGGAATATTGTCCCCGACCACTCTGACCTCGTTAGCGTAAATCTTGTCATTAACCCGGTATGGCTCTTCGCGCCTTACATAACCAGGCCTTCTAGACCTCTGTTTGCCGATGTTTCCTCCTTTTTTGGTTTAAAAAAACAGGCCGCAAATATCGGGATTTTATCATTTGGTTCGTCAGGGCCGAAAAATTATTTTTTTACTTAGGAAATGGGGATAATTTTTATTGAGGTTTTTTCTTTTTAGCTTTCAATTCTGTCCTTAGACTGGCAAAACATGTATTCAAAATTTTTTGATCGATCCCTCCTTCTTGTCTTGCTCTTTGTGGGATTTTCCCACCTGAGTTTTCCCTTGATGGCCCAATGCAATTTTAATGCTCCATGGAGTGAGGATTTTACTTCCAACTTTATCCCAAATTGCTGGACCCAAAGTGCTACAATTGGGGGTCCCTGGGTTTTCAACCCTAGCGCAACTCCTGATCTTGGGGGACCAACCGATATACCAGACCATACCACAAATGGCACAGTAAGGAATTATACCTGGGTAGATAACTCAGGTGCCGACATTGGGGTAATACTAACCTCCCCCAGAACTTATGTTGGAAGCCTTACCAACCCCACCTTAGAGCTGTTCTTGATAAGCCATGATTTCTATTACGCGGTTCAAACATTTAATTTGATTTACATAGAGACCTGGAATGGCAGTAGCTTCTCAACCATTGACACGATTCAGGGAGATTTTGGGCCAAGATGGAAACAATTTTTAATTGACCTTGGTCCCCACACCTATAGTTCAGGGGATTCTATTTGGGTTCAATTTAGAATGGAAAGTGGCCAGGACCCTTGGGATAACAACGATGTTCTTATTGATGATGTCTCAATTATCGATTACCCAACATGCTCAAAACCGGATTATCTTGAATCATTTAAAGCCAGGCCAACAGGTGGAAGTGGCAAATGGAGATCACTGGGGCCTGGGAATTTTTTTGAATGCCAAATAGGACCATCGGGATTCGCCCTGGGATCTGGGACAACAGTTAGCATAACCGACACCTTCGTAGATTTTACTGGACTCTTGCCCCTTACAAGCTATGATTGGTATGTTAGAGAAGTCTGTGGTGGAGGAAATTATTCTGAGTGGTCTGGCCCTGCAAGCTTTACTACTGAGTGCCAGTCATATGCAACGCCATTTTTTCAAACGTTTGATTTTTCAACCATTCCCCAATGCTGGAAGACTTATGGTGGTGAAGATTGGAGATTCGGATCCACCTGGGCACCAAACATCACGGACCACACCTATGGAAACAACACTCTCAGTAAATTCACCGGGGTTGATGGAGGTGGCACCAGCTATGATGATGTCACCTTGGAATCGCCCTTCATTGACCTGAGCAATCTTAGCGCTCCGGTCTTAAGATTTTTCATGTTTACCAATAACACAGCCAACCCTCAAAATAGGGCGGATACGCACTTGGAAATTTCTGATGGAGGTACCTGGAAAAGAGAAATGACTATGTCCGGGAATCATCCTGATTGGGAGGAAGTACTTTTTGATCTTCAGAAATATTCAGGAGTAATTCGATTTCGTTTGGTTGTGGACCATACTCTTATTCCATCTCAACCCTGGGAACATGATATTGCCATAGATGATGTTTCCATCGTTGAAGCTAGCGATTGCTTACCCCCTCTTAGACCCAAGGTCAGTTTTTTGGCCTCTGACTCCGTACAATTATCCTGGGTGGCCTCAAATGGCCCAGGAAATAATTTTGAAATAGAGTTTGGACCCAGAGATTTTGCTCGGGGCACGGGAACCTCCTACGTTGTCACCGATACATTCCTAAGTATTTCAGGACTCAATCCTAACACGGATTATGATTGGTATTTAAGAGAGATCTGCGGCCCTACCGATTCTACCATCTGGCCATTTCCAAATCATTTCACAACATTCGATTGCCAGGCTAGCCCTGTTCCATTCAATGAAACCTTTGATATCCCCATTGCCCCGGCTTGTTGGACTTTGGAGGGTTCATTCCCATGGCAATTTAACACCTCCTGGCCTTCTGGTGGTGCCCAAGGATTGATCGAACATACATATGGAAATAATGCCCTAAGTTCCTTCGCAGGATTCAACGGGGGGTTGGGGAAAGCTGATGACGTTGGATTGATAACACCTCCGATCGATCTCTCTTTATGGGCCACGCCGGAACTCAGATTCTTTATTTTTAGTAATAACATCGATCTTCCAGTGGACAAGGCAAAACTTCATATAGATGTTTTCGATGGAAACAATTGGAACACGGAACATACCTATCAAAACAATTCCTTTGTTTGGGAGGAGGTAATTGTTTCCCTTGCTGCATATTCTGGTTACATAAGAATTCGTTTCCGGGCCGATAACTCTCATATGATAAGAAGTGGCCATGATAATGACATTATTATCGATGATGTCTCTGTTGAAGGATATCCAGCATCTTCATTCTCCTGGAGTCAAACCATGGGAAATACCATCCAATTCAATTCCTCCATATTCCCGGTACCTGATTCAGTTCTCTGGAATTTTGGGGATGGAGCTATGTCCAATCTTCCAAATCCAGTTCATACCTATAGTTCCCCCGGATCAAAAACGGTATGCTTGAGTTTTTGGATCGGAGGCCAAAGTCAAACCTTTTGCCAAACCATTGTGATCAGTTCCTTGGAAAATGATATCCGAAACCTAAGCAGGCTTTATCCAAACCCTTCCTATAGGATCCTAAATGTCGAAATACCTAATACCAGAATTGAGGAATTAAGGCTTTTTGACCTTTCTGGAAAGATCTTAGGCACATTTACAGGAAGCAAAGAGGATACTCAAAAAATAAATATCGACTTTCTGGAAAGTGGCCTTTACCTGCTCAAGATCAATACAGAAAAAGGGGAGCATTTCTTTAGGTTCCAAAAGATCACAAACTAGATCAGGGCTGACTAGTTTTCCTTCTGCTGCGACTTTAGGGAAGCATCCTCCTCATTTCCAAGGAAAACAAGAAGTTCATTGAGCTCCATTGTCCCCATATCCCCTTGGGTATGCTTCCTTATAGATACGGATTTAGATTCCCTCTCTTTCTCTCCAACGATCAACATGATCGGCACCTTGCCCACCTCTGCATCCCTGATCTTCCTCCCGATCTTTTCATCCCGTTCATCAGCGGAAACCTCAAATCCCTTCTCCTTTAATAATTCCAGGACCTCATTCGAATAGTCGTGGAACTTCTCGGAGATGGGCAGTACAATGACCTGCTCCGGAGCGAGCCAAAAAGGGAAATTACCCCCACAGTTTTCTATGAGCAATGCAACAAAGCGCTCCATTGAACCAAAGGGTGCCCTATGTATCATTACAGGCCTATGTGGTTGATTATCAGTACCAATATACTCTAACTGAAATCTCTCAGGCAGGCTGTAATCTACCTGAATAGTTCCCAACTGCCATTTCCTGTTCATTACATCCCTTACCATGAAGTCCAGCTTTGGACCATAGAAAGCCGCTTCGTCCTCCTGAACGTAAAATTCTAACCCCTTCTCTTCTGCTGCCTCCTTGATAGACTTTTCGGCCTTATCCCATAGATCCGGATCGCCGATATATTTATCAGGGTCATTCGGATCTCTAACAGAGACCTGGGCCTCATAATTTTCGAATCCTAAAGATTGAAGGATATAAATGGTCAAGTCGATCACCTTTTTGAATTCCTCTTTAACCTGATCAGGCTGGCAAAAGATATGAGCATCATCCTGGGTGAAACCCCTGACCCTGGTTAGCCCATGAAGCTCACCATGCTGTTCATAGCGATATACAGTACCGAATTCTGCCAGCCTAAGCGGAAGATCCTTGTAGGATCTGGGCCTGCTCTTATAGATCTCACAGTGGTGAGGACAATTCATGGGTTTCAACAGGAACTCCTCACCTTCAGCGGGAGTATTTATAGGCTGAAACGAGTCCTTGCCGTATTTCTCGTAATGCCCTGATGTAACATAAAGCTCCTTGCCTCCTATATGCGGGGTAACAACGGGATCATAACCCGCCTTGACCTGAGCCTTTTTCAGGAATTGCTCAAGTTTTTCTCTTAACCTGGCTCCTTTGGGTAACCAAAGAGGTAAACCGAGACCCACCTTTTGGGAAAAGGCGAATAGCCCAAGCTCTTTTCCAAGCTTTCTATGATCATTTTCTTTTGCTCTTTCAAGGTTTTCCAGATACTCAGTCAGCTCTTTTTGCTTCGGAAAAGTGATTGCATAGACCCTGGTCAGTTGCTTTCTTTTTTCGTCTCCCCTCCAATATGCTCCGGCTATGTTCAAGAGTTTTACAGCTTTGATAGGGCTCGTATCAGGAATATGGGGACCCCGACACAGATCGGTAAAATTCCCCTGTTGATAAAAAGTAATATCCCCATCCTGGAGATCTTCAAGAAGCTCCAACTTGTACTCATCGCCCTTTTCCTTGAAATAATCGATCGCATCTTTCTTGGATATAGGCATCCTTGAATAGGCATTGGCCTGCTTGGCCAGTTCCAACATCTTCTTCTCTATCTTCTCAAAATCTTCATCGGAGAAATGCCGCCCACCGAGGTCAACATCGTAGTAAAAACCATTCTCGATCGGGGGTCCGATCCCAAATTTGATTCCGGGGAATTCAGCCTCAAGGGCTTCGGCCAACAGGTGGGCTGATGAATGCCAAAAGGCCATTTTTCCACCCTCATCTCTCCAGGTCAGAATGGAAATAGAGGCATCGTCTTCGATCTTCCGGGAAAGGTCCCATACCTCTCCATTTACCTGTACAGCAAGGGCCATCCTTGCCAATCCTTCACTTATCCCAGCCGCAATCTCAGCCCCGGATATCCCCTTGGGTTTT
>JANQSY010000117.1 GCA_028279065.1 Cytophagales bacterium | reverse complement strand
GTAAGACAATTCATTATTTTCAATCTCCTCCTGCCGGCTCTGTTTGGATCGCTTTGGATGGTGGTCTTCAGTGGGACTACAATTGGTTTTGATCGAATCCTGGGAGATGCATTGATAGATTCCCTTAATTCCAATGGGCCCCAATCCTTGATCTATCTTGTTTTTGACCAATTACCCTTCGCGGGAATTATAGGCTTCTTCTTCCTGGTCATCGTTTTTATTTCATACGTAACAGCTGCAGATTCGAATACCTCGGCAATGACAGGTATGAGTACCAAGGGAATAGATCCTGAGCATCAGGAGGCTCCTATTGGAACAAAGGTAATTTGGGGATTGCTTGTAGGATTCATCGCCTGGGTGATGATATCTTTTGCTGGTGCCGATGGAATAAAAATGATCTCCACCCTTGGAGGATTTCCCACGCTTTTCCTATTGATCCTGGTTGGAGCGGGATTATTGAAGATGATCATTCAAAAAGGTAACATATGAGTTAAGCAGGTTTTATTAATTTTTGAATTCAATAACCGCAATCATGAAACTTAAGTCAAAATCAGCCCCTCAAATCTTTCATCTTTTATTCATTCTACTTCTTTCCTCGACATATGCTCTCAGTCAGGGAACATGGGCCCCAAGAGCAGATATGCTTTTTGACAGGAAAGAGATAAACGATGCCAGCACTGTCCATAATGGAAAGATCTATGTGTTAGGAGGAACAAGAAGCGATGGAACCATATCGAACTCATTCCATAGCTACGATCCCCAAACCAATACCTGGGATAGTTTGGCCCCCTACCCTCTTTCGGTTTGGAGAGCTTCTTTGCAGGCAGTTGGTGCAAAGATCTATGGGTTCGGTGGGTATGAGAACCTTAGCGCATTCCCTTTTGATCCCACAAGCCAGGGTTTCGTTTATGAGCCATTGCTGGATCTTTGGACCCCGATAGCCAGTATGATCATACAACGAGGTTCAGCAGCTTCTGTAGTTCTTGATGGTAAGATCCATGTGATGGGAGGAACAAATACCGCAGCTCTTACGGCCCATAACATCTATAATCCCGTTACCAATTCCTGGGAGAACAGGGCCAGCATGAGTCAGGCCAGATCGGGGCTTACAGCAGCAGCGATAAACGGAAAGATCTATGCGGTTGGTGGATACTTCTTAAACCCTAATGTTGTCAGTCTTAGTAGCATGGAGGTCTATGACACCGCAACCAACTCCTGGTCAAATGGGGCTTCCATGCCATTGGACAAACTGGGGATAACCTCTGCTGCGGTAGGCGGAAGAATGTTCGTCTTTGGCAATGAGGGAAACCAAAACGTTCTGGAATATGACCCTTCTGGAAATTCCTGGAGCCAACTTGGGCCTATGCCCGAAAATGTGAATTTCGCCGGTTCAGCCGCTATTGGGAATGATATCTATGTTTTTGGAGGTGGACCGGTCAACCTTGCCACGGATGGAATAGCTAAAAACCATGAGTTCCGGCCGGTTATTAGTGAACTTCAATCAAAACAATTAGCTCAAACTCCTCAATTCTATCCCAATCCAAGCAAAGGGTGGGTTCATCTTAAAAACATTGATAATGAGCAGCTTATAGAGCTTGAGGTGTTCTCTGAAAAAGGAAAACTGGTTTATAGGAACAAAAAAATTCCCGAAAACAAGATCGATCTCGATCTGCCTCCGGGAATATACTATGTCAGGCTTGTGAGGTCCGAGACCTCAACAGTTGATAAACTTATTATCGAATAACCTTGACGTTCTTGGCGAAGGGTCCTTTTGGTCCTTCTTCTACCTCGAACTCAACCTTATCGTCCTCTCTGATCCTGTCAATAGTACCAGAAAGATGTACGAAAATTTCTTTATCACCTGAATCTAACTTGATGAATCCGAAACCTTTGGTCTCATTGAAAAATTTAACTGTTCCTGTTTCCATTATAAACTATTATTAACTATTTGAATTTTTGTCTTTATTATCATTTTCCCCTTCCTCGGGAGGTTCTGAGGTAATGTTTCCATCCTCATCTATATAGGCGATCATGTCGTCCATGCCTGCCTTGGGGTTGTTCTTTTTGTCTATTTTCTTTTGAAGTTTTTCGGCCTGTTTTTTCTTTTTCTTCTCAGCCTTAAGTTTTTTAATAAAGCTATTTTGCGATCTCGCCATAAATTATTGTTCGATAAATGTTATTGCTCTTCCGGACTTTCCTGCGCGTCCGGTTCTTCCTATTCTGTGAATATAATCATCATATGTCCTTGGAGCATCATAGTTGATCACGAGTGACACATCTTTTACATCAATTCCCCTTGCTACGACATCAGTTGCCACGAGGACAGAGGTTTTCCCGCTTTTAAATTTTCTAAGGGCTTGATCCCTTGCTCTTTGGGGTTTATCCCCATGAATGATCTCCGAACGAATGCTTTCTTTCCTCAATATAGAATGAACGGAATCCACAAGTCTTTTGGTTTCACAAAAAAGAAGGACCTTTTCATTAACCTCATCCAAAAGAAGTTTTTTAAGCGCGCCCTCTTTTTCCTTGCCCCTTCTTGTCCGGAGTACGCTTTGATCTATAGCGTTGGTATTATGGGTTCCTATCCCAGCGGTAACCCTGACAGGATCATTTGTGAATTTTGGGATCAATTTTTTTATCGATACCCCAGTTGTAGCCGAAAAAAGAAGGGTTTGCTCTTTCGCAACCAATCTTTCATTTATTTGGGAAACCTCATCGATGAATCCCATATCCAACATTCTGTCAAACTCATCTAAAACCAGGGTCTTGAATTTATTCAATCTTAATTCTCCCCTCTGGGCCATGTCAATAATCCTACCGGGAGTACCGATTACGATATGATTGGTCCGGCTTAGGTCCTTTATTGACATGCGGACGGGTACACCACCGATAAGGATACAGAAATACAATCCCGATCCCTTGGTTATCATTTTAAATTCTTGCGCCACCTGCGTTGCCAGCTCCCTGGTTGGGGTGACCACGAGTATGGATTGGTTTTCAGGATTCTTGTGAAGTTTTTCTACCAGAGGCAATAGAAAGGCAAGTGTTTTTCCAGTACCAGTCCCTGCAATACCAACCAGATCCCTGCCTTCTGATATCCAGGGAATAGATTTTTCTTGGATCTCTGTTGGTGTATGATAGCCTTTGTTCTGAAGCTTATCAAGGATCTGGGAACCGGGTATCAAATTCGAAAATGACTTCTTGCTCACGAATTTCTTTTGATCCTTAGAAGAGCCGACCTTGTTGATAAAGGATTCCACGCTGAGGCCTTTGCCCCGGTTTCTAACTTTGTTTCGATTTTTCGAATTCGTTTTACGATTTCTGTTTTTCTTAAAATCCCGCATTTTTTGCATTCTGATTTTTCTATTCTTCATACTGTTCCCTCATTGAGCAGTATAAAGTCGGTCTAGATACCGAGGTCACTGATCTGGGGTTTGAGCTAAACGCTCCTTACTCACATAAGATCCAGGGTAACAATCAGAAAGAGAATTGGAATTTCCTTAGTGAAGGCCTATACCTAAGTGAGGGGCAAAAATAAGAATATTAAAGTGCTTGACCTAACTTCCGTAAGCGGCATTGGAATTTCGGGAAACTCAACCTAGCTTTTTACTGAAAACAAGATCAAAATGAACACCAACCCTAAAGTAGATGATTACCTGAAAAAGAAGGATCACCCCATGGCCAAAGAGATCGATAGGGTCCGAAAGATCATCCTGGAAACGGATGACAGGATCGAAGAAGACATCAAATGGAGTAGCCCTACCTTCATCTATAAAGGGAACATAGCTTCCTTCTTTATGAATGCAAAGAAATTCGTAAGCCTGATGTTTCACAAGGGAGCCACAATCTCCGACAATTCAGGACTTCTTCAGGGGGATGGGAAGGAAGCAAGGGTAGCAAGATTTGAGAATGCCCAGGACATTGAGAGGAAAAAAGAATCTCTACAAGAAGTTATCAGAGAGTGGATCAAAATGCAGGATGCATAGAAAACTCAAAGGAACAGAAGTTGGTTATTATTGAAACACTCCGATGGCCATTCCCAGTATAAAATTAATCAATGCAATTAAGTCAGCTGCAAGGCGCTTAAGCAAAAGCCCCGATTACCAATGGGGCCATATGGGCAGTTGCAATTGTGGTTTTCTGGCACAGGAAATAACCAAACTGACTAAAGGGGAGATCCATAGAAGGGCTATGAATGGTCACGGCGACTGGACAGAGCAATTGAAGGATTATTGTCCCACAAGCGGCTTGTTAATGGATGATCTTATCAGCGATCTGTTGACAAATGGTCTTTCCATAGAAGATATGCAACACCTTGAGAAGCTTTCCGACCCCTTCATCCTGGAAAATACCGCTTCGCTTTCAAGGGAATTAAAACATAATGTCAGGAAAGATGTTGTTGAGTACATGACAACCTGGGCAGACCTGTTGGAAAGTTCTTTGATAAGAGAAATCGATCTGCCGAAAATGGATAATTTAAACCCTACAAAAGAGTATTTTGAAAGCAGCAAATTTTAGCCTCGTTAACGGAATAATCCTTATTCTTTTCGGAGCATGGGGATACCTTTCTTCTGAAACTCCATCTCCTACTGCTCTAATCCCAACTTTCATAGGAGCATTGATCCTAGCCACAAACTATGGAATGCGTTTAGGAAAAAAACCTTTCAAATACCTGGCCTTGGTCCTAACAGCCCTTGTCCTTTTAGGATTATTGAAACCATTAAGTGGAGTGATCGGAAGGCAGGATATGATGGGAGTATTTAGAGTAGCGGTTATGATGGCCACTTCAATTCTGGCCATTTATTTTTTGGTAATTAACCTTTTTGGGAAAAAAGAATAAAACACCAATCCCAGCTTCAATTTTTCTGAAATAGATCAGCCTCTTCCTTGTTCAAATTCATATAAATCTGGGCAAAAGCTTT
>JANQSY010000099.1 GCA_028279065.1 Cytophagales bacterium | reverse complement strand
CGACTTCTCAGGGTATTTTTTATAAGAATTGTGAAAGGTGTTTCTCCCTTCTCTCCGGATAAGAACCATATCCATCATCAGCTTTTGAGGATTGGCCTTTCCCAGTTGCAAACGGTCTTCGCCCTTTCGATGTTTAATCTAATGATGATCTTGATCTGCTACTGGCTATCTCCCCTCGGGAATTCATTCATGGTACTATTCATATTTGGAGCTTTTTTAATTGCTAATTTGTTGTTGACCTTGTTGGGAAGGGGGAAGAAGGCGATTTCCGAATGATGAGGTTCATTACTTTTCTTGTCTTTGTTGTGTTGCTTTCCATTGGTTTAAGAACCATTGCGGATACAGGAGATTTGAATTCAGGACAAAAAAGACTGACATGGGATTCTGAATTTGACCGATCCACATACAGGATCAAGGCAATTAAATCCGGCCTTTCTCTTTTCAGTGATTCAGGGGAACTTTTGACTTTCGTTCCAAAAGAGGAATTCATTGATGTAAATCTTGGTCAGTTCAATAATCAGCATGGAATACTGGTGGTTCCAGATTCAGAAAAGAAAGGAGCTTGGGAATATTCCAGATTTCAGCCTGATCCGATAGGGGGAAGGCCTGCCACGGTCCATCCTGGCAAACGCATATTCAGAAACGATGACGCGCTCTTGATTTCGTTTCTCTTCTTTTTCCTGGTGATCGCTTTAATTAGGGTCTTAAATTCCTATTCCTATTCGTTTCTTGTCCAACCCATCACAACCTTTGGACGGGGATTGGACTTGGAACGGTTTTCCTCTGGGGTTTTTCCTATTATTTTTCTTGGGGTTTTTATAGGTTTCAGCACCTTGCTGGGATTCGTTCTTGACTTGGTCATTCCAGGTGTATATAGCTTTGAGATTTCTAGCGGAGGGTTTATTGTTGGCGAAACTCCCTCTGCATGGGTCTTTTTTCTCCTGTCATTGGCCTTCGTCATTGTTCGCTTTGTTTTTTACAATCTTCTGTCCTTCATTACCGATGATAAAAGCCTGGGCACCATTCTTTTCTCCTCCTCGTTGATCATGGCATCGGTCCTGTTGATTTTCCTAACAATTCTCGTTTCGCTTTTGGGGTTTGGGAACTTTGTTTATGATCATCCTCGAATTGTCGCTTTTATATTCATTATATTTGCAGCGCTTTTTGGAATCGGCATGCTTTTTACTCACTTAAATATGGGAATAAAGGTCCCGGTTTCTGTGCGGTTTTTTGGGATTGTCGCTATGGAGATTCTTCCAACTGTAGTTATAGTAAAAGTTTTATTTGAAGGTTAAAAATTAGGAGGAAATGAGCAGCGCGGAAGCAAAGATCATTAACGAAAGAAAGAAGGAAGTAAAGTCAATACTTGTATCGCAACCACAACCAGGGAAACCAGACTCACCTTATCATAAGTTATCCGATAAGTATAACCTGAAGATTGATTTCAGGCCATTTATCGAAGTCAAGGGGATTCCCTTCAAGGAATTCAGAAAGGGTAAGATAGATATCCTTGACCATTCTGCTGTGATTTTTACGAGCAGAAATGCGATTGATCATTTTTTCAGGATTTGTAAAGAGGCGAGGATCGAGATGCCTGCAGACATGAAGTATTTCTGTATTTCAGAGCAGACTGCTTATTACCTGCAGAAGTACATTGTCCTAAGGAAGAGAAAGCTTTACACAGGGCATAAAACCGTTCAGGAGCTTACTGAGATTTTGAGTAAGCATAAAGAGGAAAGATTTCTTTTTCCATGTTCCAACATTCGTAAAAATGACATCCCTGATTATCTGAATGATAATGGATTCAATTTTACTGAAGCCGTGATATATGAGACCGTGGCCAGCGACCTTTCAGACCTGGCTGACATCAAGTATGATGTGATTGCTTTTTTCAGTCCGTCGGGAATCAACTCTTTGTTCGTTAATTTTCCCGATTTCAAGCAGAATAACACCCGGATAGCGGCCTTTGGACCCTCCACTTCTAAAGCGGTGAAGGATGCTGGTTTGGTCCTTGACATTGAGGCTCCCCTTCCGGAAGCTCCTTCCATGACAGGGGCTTTGGAGATGTATATAAAAGACGCCAACAAATAGAAGTAGGTTTTCTTTGGTTTCTATTTTTTTTTGTAGGCTGAATTATCCATAGTTTAGCGGCTTGTTTTTTGCTGCATGAGGAAAACTTTTAATATGAAGAAGAATTTACTCCTTACTCTTACTCTTTTCCTTTCTACTTTCTCAGTAGTATGGAGTCAGCAGGATCCCCTATTCAGTCACTATATGTTCAACAAGCTTTATTATAATCCAGGCTATGCTGGAGTTAATGGAGATATGGATTTTGGACTGACCTATAGGAATCAATGGATTGGCTATGAATCAAGTTTTGACGATGGTGGGGCTCCAGGTACCGCTTTGGTGTCTATGAGTTCTCCGGTTTATATAAAGAAGATAGAAGCAGGCATTGGTGGACTATTGATGGTGGATAACTATGGGTTTACCCAGGATGTTCACTTTCATGTGACCCCCTCTTATTATAGGGACCTCGGTCCTGGAAAGATCTCATTCGGACTAAAAATTGGTGGGATCTATAAAACCGTGGATTTTACCAAGGTCCGTGTAGTAGATGATAATGATAACCTGATTCCACTTGGTGCGGAAAGCAGGTTTGGCGCAGATCTTGGACTTGGGGTATGGTACGAAGCACAAAGGTTCTTTGGCGGGTTCGGCATTAATCACCTACTCCCATCCTCATTTGATTTTGGTGTAAGGTTTGAGAATAATCAAGGGGATATTACCCCAGCTGAAAATGAATTAGTTCCTCATTTCAATCTTATGGGAGGTGTCAATATAGAAGCCTCTTACGAATTGAAGATCACACCTTCCTTCATTGTACAATCCGCCAATTTTGACCAAACTGTTTGGGAAGTCAATGCAATGGCTTTCTACCAAGATAGATTCTGGGGTGGAGTTTCTTACAGAAGCACTACGGATGTGGTTGCTCTGGTAGGGATGGGTTTTCTTGAGGACAATGTCCTGAAATTCGGACTTGCCTTTGATATCGGTTTGGATTCACAAAGAAATGAAGCCCTTCAACCGGTCTCACCCGAGGTTTATGTGACCTACAAAATTCCATCTGTCGGGGCAAGAAAGAAACCTATTGTTAGGACTCCCCGTTACAGGTTCTAGAAGGATTGCCAAACATGCCTTTTTAATGGATTTTGAATTTTTTTTGATTCAAAGTACTTTAGAGGCTGCTCAGTCCACAATTTTTATCGTTAATTTGAGTTAGTAGAATAGTTAAAGAATTGCTTTTTGATTGAACAGGTTTTTGCCGCTATGAAGAAAACACCTTTCCTTCACATATTCGGGATAGTATTGGTGTCGGCGATTTTTGCTGGCTGTAACAAGCTCGGAACCACCGATGACAATGGACAACTGGTTGGGGTTCCCGACCGTGATTCATGGCAGATGATCACTCCTTATGGAATGGTTTACTGCCCCCCTGGAACATTTCACATGGGACAGGCCGATGAAGATATTCCCAACACTCTTGTTAATCTGAACAAGCAGGTTACCATCGGTGGATTCTATATAGATGACACTGAGATCACCAACAATGAGTACAGGCAATTCATCTATGCCATCATGGAGGATTCCCTGGACATTTTGGGTGAGGATTTCATTTATGAGATACTTTATCCCGATACCACTGTTTGGATCAGGGATTTTACTCACCATATGGGAGATCCATTGACTGAGTATTATTTCTATCATCCTGCCTATGATGAGTATCCATTGATCGGGGTAAGCTGGGAAGGTGCTCAATACTTTTGTGATTGGAGAACGAAATACCTCAACCAATGGAGAGAGGATAACGGTCTCTTCAAAATGCCGAATTTCCGACTTCCTTCTGAAGCTGAATGGGAATATGCATCAAGGGGCGGAAGGGATATGGCTATGTTCCCTTGGGGTAATCCATATATCAGGAATGGAAGAGGTTGTGCTTTGGCCAATTTCAAACCTGGCAGAGGTAACTACTATGATGATGGATTCGCATATACTGCACCTGTAGCTTCTTATTTCGCTAATGATTATGGAATCTATGATATGGCTGGTAATGTAAGTGAGTGGTGCGAGGATGCGTTCTTTGAAGCAGCCATGCCAATAGTATGGGACCTGAACCCTACTTATTTTGATGAAAATGAACCCCGAAAAGTAATTAGGGGTGGATCCTGGAAAGATGTCGCCTATTTCCTTCAAACAGGAACAAGAACCTTTGAATATAAGGATAGCGCCACATCGTATATTGGCTTCCGTTGTGCAATGACTTTCTTAGGCAGGTCATCCGGAGCTGAATTTTAAAATTGGATATATTTAAACTCTAAATCGAATCTACTAAACAGAAATAACTATGGCACACAAAGGTGGTTTTGTTGAAGTCTTCTATAAAAAGATCATGCCGATGATCTACGGTATTGGAGCGGCGATTGTGATCTTGGGAGCGATGTTTAAAATTCTCCACATTCCCGGAGCAGGATTTATGCTTGGAGTTGGAATGTCAACGGAGGCTGTAATTTTCTTCCTTTCTGCTTTTGAACCCCAGCATCAGGAAATTGACTGGACAAAGGTTTATCCTGAGCTGAAAGAAGAAAGCGATGATTTTGAAGAAGAAGATGAGTTCGGAAATAAGCCTGCTACAGCAGAGAATGCGGTTGAAAAACTGGATGATATGCTGGAAGATGCGAATATTAATGAAGAACTTCTTGAAAGATTAGGCGCTGGATTCTCGAGGCTTAATGATAATGTTGGGAACATGGCTGACCTTTCTGACGCAGCTGTTGCTTCCAACGATTATGCTGAAAATGCGAGAGTGGCTGCCTCTAAACTGGGAGAGTTGAACAATTCTTATGCTTCAACTGCCGATGCCCTATCTACTTTGGTAAACGCCAGTTCTGACGCTACTGAATATCACGAAGCAATTCAGAGCATGACCAAGAATCTGGGAGCTCTGAATTCTGTTTATGAAATGGAACTTCAGGATGCCAATAGCCATCTAAAAGCATTGAATAAGTTTTATAGTAATCTGTCCACTGCACTGGACAACCTTTCTGAGGCCTCTAACGAGACTGAAACTTTCCGTCAGGAGCTTTCAAGGTTGACCGGTAACCTGTCTAACTTGAATAACATCTACGGCAACATGTTGTCTGCGATGAAATCGTAATCGATTGATTATTATAAACTCTAATAAATAGAAAATGGCAGGAGCAAAAGAGACACCCAGGCAGAAGATGATCGGGATGATGTACCTGGTACTTACGGCCTTATTGGCCCTCCAGGTGAGTAGTTCCGTCATGTATAAGTTTAAGTTCCTTGAGGATCAAATGGACTATGTTGTCGAAGAGACCCATGAGAGGAATGTAAACGTTACAGCTAATATCAAGGCAAAGGTTGAGGAAAGGGGAAACAAGGATACTGAGGTTGATATCATGAATAAGGCCACCATGGTCCGTGAGCATACCAAAAACCTCCTTGATTATGTAAATGGGTTGCAGGAAGATCTTGTTAAGCAATCTGGTGGACGTGATGAACACGGTTTTTATTTAGGTGCCAAAAATGAAGACGTTGTTCAGGTAATGTTCATTGGACCAAATAAGCAAGGAAAGGGGTACGAGCTTAGAGACAAGCTGAATGAATATGTTGATGAAGTGGAAGAACTTGCTCACAATCCCAAAGACTACCCGCCCTTCGCACTTGATGGAAAGGATGATCCTCTTTTCAAGAACATCCCTGAACAAAAGGAAAAGGACTTTGCCCAGTTAACTTTTGAGAACACCCCAATGGTTGCGGCCATGGCTGTTCTTTCTGAAATGCAAAGCCGGATCGTACAGATCGAATCTGAGATCCTTTCTGAACTTGCTGCTGAAGTAGGTGCTGCGGATTTCAAGTTTGATGTTACCCAGGCCATGGTAAGGCCTCAATCAAAGATTGTAGCTGCTGGTGCCAATTACGAGGCTGAGATGTTCATTGCTGCCTTCTCTTCTGCTGTAAAACCTACAATGAAATTTGCAGGTAAAGATGTACCGGTTGAAAATGGAATTGGAACCATCAAATTCAAGGCCACTCCCGGAACCTATGACAAAGAAGGATTGGCCAAGAAAACCTGGAAAGGTGAAATTACTCTTCCAAAACCAACCGGGGGTGATACCACCTTCGTTGTTGAAGAGGAGTATTTTGTTGCTCGTCCCGTAATTCAGATCCAGTCAGCTTCTGTACAAGCCTTGTATAGGAATTGTGGAAATGAATTGGATGTTCAGGTCCCTGCTTTGGGTACTTCTTATAATCCTTCATTCAAAGCGACTGGCGGTTCGGCAATTTCCGGTTCTAAGAAAGGAATCGTAACCATTGTTCCTTCAGCAAGGAATGTAAAGCTCACTGTATATAGTAGTGGAGACTTGGTAGGAGACCAAACTTTTAAAGTAAGGAGTGTCCCATTGCCAAATCTTGTGGCTATTTCAAATAAAAGGCCTGTAAATATCAAGGATGGTGTTGCCGTTCCTGGGCCAAGAAAAATTGAGATCCAGGCTCAGGCTGACAAGGACTTCGCTTCCTTCCTTCCTAAAGACGCCAGGTATAGAGCTGTTGAGGTTGATGTTACTCTTGCCAGGGGGAAAAGGGCTATCAAAAGACAAACTTTTAAATCACCAGATCTAAGCCTTACACAGTTTGCTGCGCAGGCTAAACCAGGTGATCGTTACGTTATTGAAGTGAAACAAGTAATTAGAAGGAATTTCCAGAACAGGAACGAGAACGTTGATATTCCCGTTACTTCAAGGATCATTACAATTCCTCTTAACTAAAGAATAATGAGAGCATTAATATTAGTTGCGTCCGTTGCAATTTGCTTTTTCGGTGGTTTGAATGCTGGCTATGCCCAGGAAAACCTTAATGAAGGTTTTAACGATCTCTCCGTAAGACCTATTCATGCTTCTGATATTATGTTCAAGAAGAGGGTTTGGAGAAGGATGAACCTCAAGGAAAAGCAAAATGCTTCCTTCTTCTCAAATGGAAGACAGATCACAAAAATGATCCTTGATGCTGCAAAACAAGGCATCATCACTCCATATGAGACGGATACTCTTGGGACTCCAATGTCAATGGAAAAGTTGTTGGAAAACATGACTGACCCATTCCTTATGGAAGAAGAAGAGGAAGAAGGTGGAGAAGGTGATGATGAGTGGGGATCAGGTGGTGATGATGATTGGGGCTCTGGTGGCGATGACTGGGGTGGTGGAGGAGATGACTGGGCCACAGATGATAGTGGAGGAGGGGATGATTCCGGTGGTGGAGACGAAGGGCTGGGAGCAGAGGAAGAAGCTGCCGAGGAACAAACCGGGCCATCAGAAGACCAAATGTATCTTCCAAACCAATTGTATGTTCTGGAGCTACAAGAAGATGCGATCTTCGACAAGGAAAGGTCCAGAATGTATTGGGATATCCTAACTGTCAAGATCGTGGTTGATGGAACAGAAAGACCTGATGGGGTCGATTTTGATGTTGCGGTCTTTTCTTATAAGGAACTGGTTGAAAAACTTTTCAAGGACAATCCAGAAGCAATTTGGTATAACCCTGAAAACTCAGCAGCTCACCTTAATCTTCAACATGCTTTTGACTTAAGGTTGTTTGCTAGTAGGATTATTAAGGTTGGAAACACCGATAACGCTCACATAGCCGATATTTTTGGAGGGGACCCAAAAAGGACTCTTTACGGTTCTGAGTGGTGGGAAATGAAGCTTATGCAGTATGAGCATGAGCTATGGTCCTACTAAGAGGATAAGAAATTCAGGGAGTCAAATGACTCCCTTTTTTTTTGCCTCTGAAATTAGTTTTGCCTTAGAACGACCAATGATCTGAACGATCTCCTCTTCTGAGGCTTCCTTGATCTGTTTTAGTGAACCAAAATGCCTGAGGATTTTTTCCTGGGTTTTTTCTCCCATTCCTGAAATATTGATCAAACCTGTTTCCAGGGCACTCTTTGATCTGCGATTTCTATGATGATTGATCGCGAAGCGGTGGGCCTCGTTTCTCAATCGTTGTATAATTTTCAGTGCAGGTGATTTCTTCCCTATCATCAATGGATACGGGTCTTCCGGTTTGTAAAGTTCTTCCAGCTTTTTGGCAATTCCGATAATTGGGATGTCCAAACCAAGTTCTTTCATGGAAAACCAAGCCGAGCTTAACTGCCCTTTTCCTCCATCGATCACAACAAGGTCCGGAAGCTCAGTACCTTCGGTTAAAACCCTTTTGTACCTTCTTCCTACCACCTCCCTCATGGATTCAAAATCATCAGGTCCAGTTACCGTTTTTACATTAAAATGGCGGTATTCCTTTTTGGCAGGATATCCATTTAAAAAGCATACCATTGAGGCAACAGGATTCGAACCCTGAATGTTGGAGTTATCAAAACACTCAATTCTCTTTGGTAGAGTTTTTAGGTTTAGCGCTTCCTTTAACTCCAGTAATCCTGGATTGATCTTTTCAGGCTTCTCCGATTTAAGTTTGCTGAGAAAGAATTCCTTACAGTTTTTAAGAGAGAGAAGGACAAGATTTTTTTTCTCTCCCTTTTGGGGAGAATGCCAAAGGTTGTTCTCAATATTCTCCATCTTGATATTTGTGAGGATAGACTCGAACGATTCGTTTTCCTCGGTTTCAATAGAATTCCTCGCTATCTCAAGGATACTTTTGTCATCAAGTTTTAGCGGGTTTTGAATGATGAAATTCTTGGTTTTAATGATCGATCCCTCGGATACCTTTAGGTAATTGCAAAAGAACTTTTCCTTTTCCTTAAGGAGTGTGATCACCTCATGTTTTTCGTGGGTAAGGTTGGTCACCAAGGACCTTTCTCTGAAGCTTTCCAATTTCTCGAAGTATGTTTTAAGCTCCTGAGCTTTTTCAAAATCAAGACCATTTGCAGATTCATCTATCCTTGATTTGAAGTACTCTTTTACCTCTCCCCATTTCCCCTTAAGGATCCTTTTTGCCTGATCAAGATTATCATTGTAATCTTCTTCGGATTGTAATCCCTCGCAAGGTCCCAGGCAGTTGCCAAGATGGTATTCAAGGCAAACCTTGAATTTTCCAGCCTTGATGTTCTTTTCATTCAGCGGCAGACTGCAAGTCCTTATTTTGAAAAGTTTCTGAATGAAATCAACAAGTAGTTTCTGAGCCTTCACACTGGTATAAGGCCCATAGTATTCGCCCTTTTGTTTGGTTTTGTTTCTCAGCTTAAAGGCCCGCGGAAAGGGCTCTTTGGTTACGAAAACAAACGGAAAGGACTTCCCATCCTTTAGAAGGGCATTGTACTTCGGTTGATGAAGTTTGATCAGATTGTTCTCCATCAATAGGGCATCGGTCTCTGAAGGGACTATAGAGTATTCCAGGTTCTCTGCCTGATCGACCATTTTTGACACCTTGTTACCTTTTGGATAAGATTTTTGGAAATATGAGGAAACCCTTTTCCTTAGATCCTTGGCTTTTCCTATATAAATTATCTTTCCCTGGGAATCGATAAATCTGTAAACCCCAGGCTCATTGGGAATAGAAGAAAGTGGAATCGGAGGCTTTTTCCCTTCCATTATGGCCCTTTAAAAGATATCCTTATCGGGGTTTTCGAATAGTGATGGATCGATCAATTCCAGGCTGTCAGCGTTAGGATTCAGATATTTATTGCAATCCAATTCTGTTTCCAAGGCTTCAGGTATCCCAAGTTTACCCTTGGTGTAAATCGAATCCGCATATGCTTGCTGGAGGAATCTTCCGTAAATGGGCATTGCCATTCTGGCCCCTGAACCAAGGCTAATGGTCCTGAAATGGATGGACCTTTCCTCCCCACCTACCCAGGCACCTGCTACCAGATCCTTAGTAATTCCTATGAACCAACCATCGGAGTAGTTTGAGGTCGTTCCCGTTTTGGCTGCTATTTGATTCCCTTCTCTTAGGTTCCACCTGTATAGACCAAGCCCCGTACCCCCTGAAAGCTCTGTTGATCCTCTGAGCATGTACAACATGATCTCTGCGCTCTCTGAATTAAGAGCTTCTGAGGTTTTGGGAACAAACTCTCGGATCAGGTTGCCATATTTATCCTCGATCCTTGAAACATAAAACGGTTCAACCCAGATGCCCTTATTTGCAAAAGTTGAATAACTGCCGATCAGTTCGAAAAGTGATACATCGCTTGTTCCCAGGCAGAGTGATGGGACGGCATCCAAATGCGATTTTACCCCAAGTTTCCTTGCATAATCAACCACAACCTCAACACCCACTCTTTTTAGGAGGTTTGCGGTGGCTGAATTTACAGAGCGGGCAAGAGCCTGACGAAGGGTCATTTTTTCATAGGAGAACCTTCCATTTGCATTCTTGGGTGTATAACTGTCCCCGGTTGGCAGAATGAAAGTCACCGGAGCATCTTCTAATTCAAAGCAGGGTGAAAAACCATTGTCTATTGCCGCTGTATATACCATTGGCTTGAAGGTTGAGCCTGGTTGCCTCTTCCCTTGCTTCACATGATCGAACTTAAAGTATTTATGATTAATTCCCCCCACCCAAACTTTGACATGTCCGTTATAAGGGTCCATTGCCATAAACCCGGTATGAAGAAAATGTCTGTAGTATTTAAGAGAATCCAGGGTGCTGAATGTCGTATCGATCTCACCTTTCCATGAGAACACTCTCATTTTTTTCTTCCTATTTATGAAGTGCTCAACCGAATCTGGGTGGTCGGGATATTTAAGTACGAGACTTCGATAGTAAGGGGTCCTTTTTATTGAATTTTGAATGTAACCTTTAAGCGGTTTGAATTCTTCATCCACCCAGGGTTCTCTTCCCTTCCAATGGATATTGAATGTGTCCTGCAGTTTCATCATCCACTCCGAAACAGCTTTTTCAGCCATTTCCTGAAGCCTTGGGTCAATGGTAGTGTAGATCCGCAAGCCATCAGCGAAAAGGTCATATCCATTCTTTTTGCACCAATGCATCAACTCCACCTTTACCCTTGTCCTGAAATATGGTGCCTGTCCCTTGTTTTGATTTTCCACCCCGTAGTTATCCAGATTAATAGGTAAGGCTTTCAAGGAATCATATTCCTCCTGAGTTAAAAATTCATACTTGTGCATTTGTCCCAGGACTTGATTCCTACGGGCTATGGATTTTTCATAGTTATAGATGGGGTTGAATCGATTGGTTGCTCCTAACACCCCTACCAATACCGAAGCCTCTTCCGGTTTTAGGGTATCGGTGCTTGCTCCGAAAAAGGTCTTTGAGGCCACCTTGATGCCAAAAGAGTTCCCACCGAAATCCACAGTGTTTAAATACATTGTGAGTATCTCTTCCTTTGTATAGGCTCGTTCAAGCTTGATGGCGGTTATCATTTCCTTGGCCTTGGAAACAATGGTATTGAATTTTAGGAACCTTACATTTCTAAGGGTACCATTATTATGGTCTCCCCTGATCTTGTATAGGTTTTTTGCCAACTGCTGGGTCAATGTGCTACCACCACCCCTTTGTCCCAGAAAGAAGATGGCGCGGAGGATGGCTTCGAGGTCAACACCGGAATGTTCATAGAACCTTATGTCCTCCTGAGCCAGCAAAGCCTGGACCAAGGACGTAGACAATTCTTCAAATTCCGCTATCTGACGGTTGTAGCGGTAATATTTTCCGATTAGACTGTTATCTGCGAAATAGATCTCTGAAGCCAGTTCGCTTTCAGGATTTTCAAGGATCTCAAGGGAAGGCATGGTTCCGAAGAGGTTCAAAAAATTCGTTGATACCGCCCAGAAGAACGCAGTGATTGATCCCGAAAAAAGGATCAAAACCAACCATGATATTACAATGATCTTACGGCTTGTTCCTTTCAATTTACTGGTACTTTTCCCTAAAGAAGCTCATATACTCTCCAATATCCTTCGCCTCATAAAATAAAGGAAAGTTTTCCGTGCTTATCAGAAAATATTTGGGGGAATTAGATTTGAATTTCTTTACTGGCGAGTCCGCTCCCTGGGCTTTTTCGTAATACCTCATTGCGGTTTTCGAATCTCCAAACTCTCGAATTGAAAAAAGGAACTTGTCATCTTTCAAGAGCAATTGATTGCTGCTTAGGCCAAGCTCCTTGAAGTATTTGTTATTGAACTTTGACAATTCAATCATTACCGAGGTCGTCTTGAGTTTTTCTCCTGACAAGATCAAGACGAAGAAATGTGGTGCATCGGGTCTGTAGGTGTATCCTGGGCCGGTCTCCTCTTCTTCAATATCTGCAGGGTCCTCTGGCATCCCCGTTGATTCAGATACCAAGGGTTGGCTACCCCTTACCGCAGCTTCCATATATTGATTGCAGGTAGCCAGCAATTCTTTGGCAAAGGGAAGCAGCTCGCTTTCTTTGAAGGTGGCTATGAAATCTTCCAGCGCTTTTTTATAGGCTACCCAATCACCTGATTTACCGATTATCATGGCCAACAATAGCTGGGCCTTATCTATAAAGGATGATTCAGGATAATTGGCTATTAGTGATTGAAGGTTGCCTCTGGCCACTTCAAGGTTATTTGCCTGGTATGCGGTATAGGCAATGTTGTATAGTTCACTGGCCAATCGATCCTCTGCCTCGGAATCTTCCAGGTGATTAGGATTAAGGATCAACTTGGCATAAACCGAATTGGGATAATTATTTAGTAGGATGTTTTTGTATTTCTCAGAGATTGATGGTTCTATATCAATATTGATCCTATACAGAAAGTACATCACCTCAAGCTTGTACTCTGAATTGGGAAAATCTTCGAGCAAACGGATGAAAACCTCAGTTGCATTGGCATATTCTTCCAGGCTAAGGTTATAGATCTTACCAAGAAGATATAAGGCATCTTCAAGACGCTTGTTGGAAGCTGAAAGGGCTTCTGCTGAGAAGGGTATAGGGGTCAGTAGCTCAACTCTCCTTTTTTCCCTTTCATACTCTTCCTTGCTTGAGTATTTCTCCGGATCATAATCCTCAAATCCAGGGATCGTTTCTGCAGCCAACTCCTGTGGGGTCACATTCACAATTCCTTTATCCGACCTCCTCCAATGGTCTTCAAGCTTTCTGTTTCCCCATAGTCTTGTGAATTCAGTACGTCCAATACTAATTGAAGATGGGTTGTAGAAGTACCATGTTCCCCCGCTCTCAGCACTTGCGGTAAATCCACCCTCGTCAAAGGGGTCGACAAATGATGATTGCCTTTCCTGTAACTCTAGTGCCAGCCTTTTTTCTTCCTCCTCCTTATCGATGATCTCATCGATGTAGGCCAATAAAGCTGTAGAATCCATCCTCGCCAGGTTTTGAAGGCTATCCTCGTTTCTTACTATGCTCAGCTGGGTGGTGAAGTCGATCAGGATCTCATGCCTTTTTTTGATAAACTCATAATCCTTATGACCATCATCCAATACCTGCAGGGTCGAGTCATAATATGCCTTTGAGAGTTCATATTTCTGTGACCTTTCGTAATAGATCTCAGCAAGCATCAAGTAGGAATAAGCCTTTTGATTTTGGTTTGAGACACTGGCCTTAATAGATTCATTCAGATAGCCGATTGCCCCTTTGACATTGTCTTGTTTCAGCTCAAACTTGGCCATCTCATAATAGATCTTATCCCTGAAATCCCGGTTTTTTTGATCCTTAAGGAGCTTCAGAAAGAATTTTTCAATGGTCCGCTTGTCGGTCTCGGAATCCAGACCTGAAACCTGAGCAAGATATAGCTTGGAGTAGAACTCCAATTCGTAGGAAGGATTACTCTTCAAGGCCAAATTATAATGCTCCTCAGCAGTCTCATCCATACCGATTTCCTGCGCGATTTGGGCAGCGATAAAATGCAATCTTGCTCTTGCCTTTTTGGGTTTGGTGTATTTTACACCAAGTGCGATATTGTCTAGTGCGCCTTGTAGGTCTCCAATCTGAATGAAAAAGTGGGCCCGGGCAAGAGTAGCTTTGCTGACATTTTTTTTGTCGAGGCCCTCAAGTGCAAGAAAATCTGAAACCGCCCTGGCATTATGCAGTTCCCCAGCCTCTATATAAGACCTCAACAACCAGCTGAGGGCTTCATGGCGTTCATAGGATTCTTCACTTTTCGAGTTTACATATTTGAAGGTCTGAATAGCATTTGGAAAATCCCGCTTGTAGAATCTCGCCCTGCCAATAAGAATATAAGAGTTATCTACCCATTTGCTATTCTTATGATACTGAATGGGAAGAGATGCCTTTTCGATCGCTTCATCTGCATAGCTGTTAACCTGACTTGAAAGCCCTTCATCCATGGGATGATAGAGTGGAAGGATCTCATTGTAGTTTTCCTGTCTGCTGTTTGCGATCGTGAATTCGGCTTCATTCAGTTCTTCACGGGCGATATAGTAGGCATTGTAGTGAGCTGTGGTATTATGATAGAGTACAGAAATAGCGTTTTGCCTTTCTGAAGAACATGAAAACAAAAAGACATAGAAAATAAGGGGTAAAAGAGGAGGAATACCCTTCCTAGATATGGTGAAGTTTGATCTCAACTATGGCCCTGAATCGCGATTATTGGGTTTGTGTTTAATAACGCAGATTATTGTGTTTAATTTTGTGCAAAATTACTGGTTTAAGTGCGGGCAAAAAAAACCCTAAGTTCCTGGTTAACTACAAGATATCTCCTGGTGATCCGAAACGAGGAGAACTTTGCGGAAAAGAGCTCTTTCAGCTTTAATTACGCAAGGGTTTTGGTGGTATTGGTTCTTGCCTTTTTTAGCCTTTCGATTGGAAGCATGCTCACTTATGACAGGTGGTTAAAGGATATAATCTTCCCTCCTGAAGACCAGTTCAATTTGCAAAAAAGCCTTATTAGCCTTACCGCCAAAGTAGATTCATTGGAAAACGAAGTCGGTAGCAAGGATAGATTTATTCAAAGCTTTAAATACCTTTTAGGAGAGGAGAACGTTTTACGTGACACTCTGGTTGGAGAGGTCCAGGATGACGGAAAGGATGTTGAATTTGTCAACAATATGTCCAGTACCCAGATCGATTCGTTGTTTAAGCTTGAATTTGAATCCGGTAAGGACCGGGTAAGCTTGGTGCGGACATCTTCGAGGGACGATCTGCCTCAGATGTTCTTCTTTCCGCCTGTAGCCGGGATCATTACGAGAGGATATGACTCAAAAATTGACCATTGGGGCGTGGATATCGTTGCAAAGGACAACGAACCAATAAAAAGCATTGCCGATGGAACGGTAATAATGTCCTCCTGGACCGAGGATTCAGGCTATGTGATCATGATCCAGCACCGTAGCAATCTTATATCCGTTTATAAGCATAATTCCGAGCTATTGAAAAAAGTTGGTAATTTTGTCTCTGATGGTGATATAATCGCCATTATCGGGAATACAGGTGAACTTACTACCGGACCTCATCTCCATTTTGAAATATGGTATAATGGTAATCCGGTAAACCCGGAAGAATTTATTTCGTTTAACTGACACTGTTATGTTTGGACCAAAAGACAGCAAGGAACTAGCGGAACTTCGTGATTCCAGCAACAACATTGGTAAGGGTACCATCCTTGAAGGTGATATTCAAACCTATGGGAATATTAGGATCGAGGGAAAGGTTGTTGGAAACATCAAGTCCAAGTCAAAGGTTGTTTTGAGTGATACCGGATCCATCGAGGGCAACATGCTTGCGCAGAACGCGGAGGTTGCCGGAGAGGTTAGAGGTTCGGTTGAAGTATCTGAAATCCTGATCCTAAAACCGTCTGCAATTATCCATGGTGATATCGTTACCAATAAATTGGTGATCGAATCCGGAGCTAATTTCAATGGTAGTTGCCAAATGGGAGCTGTAGTAAAGGATATTACTATTGGATCAGAAACCCCAGCAGAAGGGCAGGAGAGGACAGCCTGAGCAATTTCTTAAATTTTCCGGCCTGGCAATCCAATTGCTGATCACGCTAGCGGTGTTCATAGCGATCGGATATTTTATTGATGACTACCTTGAGCTGAGCTTTCCGGTATTCACTCTGTCCCTTTCAATGGTAGCCTTATTTGGGATCTTTTATCGTTTGTTCCAGGAACTCAAGAAAAACTCTTGATGGCTTTCAGGTATTCTATCTATGTCTTTTTTGGTGCTTACGCGCTTTTCACTCTTTGCTGGATGTGGTTCCTAGGGATCTCTCCAGGAGAGTCTCCTTTCAAAATATCAGCAATATTGGGTTTGATCTTGAGCCTCGCCTTCATTCTTTTCAGATACCTCGAGGTCCGCTCAAAGAGATCTGAAAGCGCTTCCTGGCTTAAGGCCTCATATCTTGGGATCTTCAGTAGGATAGTCCTGATGATTGCCATGATAGTCGGGGTATATATTGTGGATAAGACACAACTTTTCAGAGCCGCCCTGTTCCTCAGTTTCTTATACCTCTTCCTTACCCTTCTTGACATTTTTCTTATTTCAAGATCCGAGCAAAAAGTCGGGTAAATTTTTTCTCTGGCAGAATTAATTTCTACATTTGCAACCGATTTTGGAGGGGAGGCAAGTGGATTCTTATAAGTAATTGAAAAACAAAAACTTACAATTGATCAATCGAATTTTTGCCCTTCGCTTTTTGTTGATCATTTCCATGTTTTTTCTCTCCGGAAAAACTTTTGCCAGTTCCTCAGATTCAGAGGAGTTCAGACCTGGTGATGTTATTCTTCATCACGTTCTCGATGATCATATTTGGCATTTCTGGGATGGCCCATATGGCACCCTGTATCTTCCCGTAATAGTTTACTCTGCTGATCGTGGATTGGTGGTATTCTCCTCGTCCAATTTTTACAATGAAGATCATGATGTGGTCCCCTATAACGGTTATGTTTTAGATCATGGCCATATTGGGCTTGAGGGTTCTGAAGCCATGGTCTGGGATTTTTCAATTACCAAGAACGTTGCTTTCCTTTTCCTTAATGCTGCCTTGTTGGTTTTCGTTTTTTTAAGCGTGGCCAAGGGGTATAGGAAAAATGAAGGAGGACCACCAAGAGGTATTCAATCCTTCTTTGAGCCTATCATTCTTTTTATACGGGATGAAGTAGTAAAACCGAATATTGGACCTCGCTACGAGAGGTATCTCCCGTATTTGCTCACTCTTTTCTTCTTCATCTGGTTTGGGAACCTGCTCGGGCTCATGCCAGGTGCCGCAAATATGACAGGAAACATCGCGGTAACTCTTGTTTTGGCAGTGGCTACCTTTATCCTGACCACCATCAGCGGTAATAAAAATTATTGGGGACACATCTTTAACACCCCTGGGGTTCCAATTGTATTAAAACCGATCATTGTTCCGGTTGAGATCATTGGGATGTTTACCAAACCAATCTCATTGATGATAAGGCTTTTTGTTGCAATTACTGCAGGACACATCGTGATCCTCAGCCTTATCAGTTTAAGTTTTGTTTTTCACAGTTATGTCGTAGGTGTGGGTAGTTCGTTGATCGTGATCTTCATCAATTTGATAGAGATCCTGGTGGCTACCATACAGGCCTATGTATTTACGATGTTTTCCTCACTTTATATTGGAATGGCAGTGGAGGAGCATCATTAAGATCTAAATCCTAAATACTATGTTGTTAACAGTTTTATTAGAAGTAGTTGGATTAGCCGTTATGGGCGCGGGAATCGGAGCCGGATTGGTTGCGATCGGTGCTG
Source organism: Cytophagales bacterium (assembly GCA_028279065.1). Classification (GTDB taxonomy): domain Bacteria; phylum Bacteroidota; class Bacteroidia; order Cytophagales; family CCMP332; genus JANQHS01. The sequence continues at coordinate 31,249 of JANQSY010000099.1, read as the reverse complement.
GTATCGGGATCGGTAAGATCGGTGCATCTGCAATGGAAGCAATGGCACGCCAACCTGAAGCATCAGGAAAGGTTCAAACAGCCATGCTTATCATCGCGGCCCTGATCGAGGTTATTGCCTTGTTCGGTGTTGTACTTTGTCTTCTGATCTCATTAGGTTAATCAGGATTGGTGCCTGGTATTTCGGTGATTGACCGGATCCAGGCACCCTTTTAAAAAATTTATATATGGAATTACTTACTCCCGGTACCGGATTGATCTTTTGGCAGGCGATCACCTTCCTTGCCGTGGTCTTCATTTTAGGAAGATTTGCCTGGGGCCCGATAATGAGCTCCCTGAAAGCAAGGGAGGATTCAATTGAAGATGCCTTGAGGGCGGCCGATCTGGCCAAAGAAGAAATGAAGATCCTCCAGGCGGATAATGAGAAGCTTCTGCAGGAGGCAAGAAAAGAAAGGGATGAGATCCTAAAGGAAGCCCAAACAGCTGCAAACAGGATTCGTTCTGAGGCAAAGGAGGATGCAGAATCATCTGCTTCCAGGATCCTTGATGATGCCAGAAGAGAGATCATACAGCAAAAGGAAAAAGCTCTTGCTGAAATGAAAGGAATGGTAGCTGATCTATCCATTGACATCGCTGAAAAAGTGCTTAGGCGGGAATTGGAAGATAAGGGGTCTCAGGAGAAACTGGTGAATGACCTCTTAAAAGACACCAAGCTTAATTAATGTCTGATTTTAAACTATCATATCGCTACGCGAAATCCATCCTTGACCTGGCGGAATCAAGGCAGGAGTTGGAGGTCGTTTATGATGATATGGAGCTTTTCCTTGCATTCTTGGATCAAAGCAAGGAGTTATCAGGGTTACTTCGAAAGCCAATCGTTAAACCCTCACAAAAGCTAAAGATCCTTGAAGCTCTTTTTGCTGATAAGATTTCAAAGATCAGTATGGAGTTTTTCAGGTTGATCACAAGAAAGGGAAGAGATTATTTCCTCGAAGGAATAGCAAAAGAGTATATCAGGCAATACAAAAAGCATAAGGGAATTGTAGATGCCCATTTGACCACCGCGATCAAGTTGGATCAGGAATTGACCAATTCTGTTGCTGAAATGGTAAAAAGATCTATCCAGGGAGACATTAAGTTGATCTCCAAACAGGACGAGGAAGTGATCGGTGGATTTGCCCTTAGGATCGGGGACCGCCAGATCGATGAAACTATAAAAACAAAATTATCCAGGTTAAAAAGAGGCCTTTCATAGGTCGTAAAATTTGAACTAATGGCAGAAGTTAGACCAGACGAAATATCGGCGATACTTAGGGAACAGCTATCGAACTTCAAAAGTGATGCTGAACTCGAAGAAATTGGTACGGTTCTCCAGATAGGGGATGGTGTAGCAAGGATCTACGGACTTACCCAGGTACAAGCCGGGGAACTTCTAGAATTCGAGAACGGCCTTCAGGCTTTGGCCCTGAACCTTGAAGAAGATAATGTGGGAGCCGTTGTCCTAGGGGAGTCCAGCGATATCAGGGAAGGAGATTCGATCAAAAGAACAAAGAAGATCGCCTCCATTGAAGTAGGAGAAAAAATGCTGGGAAGGGTAGTTGATACCCTTGGACAGCCTATTGATGGCAAGGGGCCCATTGGTGGGGATCTTTATTCCATGCCATTGGAAAGAAAAGCTCCAGGTGTGGTGTTCAGGCAGCCTGTAAATGAGCCTCTTCAGACAGGTATCAAATCCATTGACTCAATGATCCCTATCGGAAGGGGACAAAGGGAATTGATCATCGGGGACAGGCAGGTTGGAAAAACCGCCGTGGCCATTGATACCATCATTAATCAAAAGGAGTTCTTTGATAAGGGCGAGCCTGTTTATTGCATTTATGTAGCTATCGGGCAAAAGGCCAGTACTGTTGCCCAGATCGTGAGTACCTTGGAACAGCATGGAGCGATGAGCTATACCGTTGTGGTATCCGCTTCTGCTTCTGATCCTGCTCCTATGCAGTATTTTGCTCCTTTCACCGGAGCTGCAATCGGCGAATTCTTCAGGGATACAGGAAGACCAGCCTTGGTGGTATATGATGATCTTTCAAAACAAGCTGTTGCCTATAGAGAGGTATCCCTCCTTTTGAGGAGGCCTCCAGGGAGGGAAGCATACCCGGGTGATGTCTTTTACCTTCACTCCAGATTGCTGGAGAGGGCTGCCAAGGTCATCGATTCGGATGATATTGCAAAAAACATGAATGACCTTCCTGAATCATTAAAGGACAAGGTTAAAGGAGGCGGATCACTTACTGCCCTTCCGTTGATTGAAACACAGGCGGGTGACGTTTCAGCTTATATTCCAACCAACGTGATCTCGATTACGGATGGTCAGATCTTCCTCGAAACCAACCTTTTCAACTCAGGGATCAGACCGGCGATCAACGTTGGTATTTCGGTATCAAGGGTTGGAGGATCTGCCCAGATCAAATCGATGAAAAAGGTTGCAGGTACCCTGAAACTTGATCAGGCACAGTTTCGTGAATTGGAAGCGTTTGCAAAATTCGGGTCGGATCTAGATGCCGCCACAAAAAAGACCATTCACAGAGGAAGGTTGAACCAGGAGATCCTTAAGCAGGGTCAATATTCTCCGGTTCCTGTGGAAGCTCAGGTAGCTGTAATTTATGCCTCAACCAAGGGTTTGATCGACTCTTTGGATGAGGATAAGGTCAAATTGTTTGAATCCGAATATGTAAATGCCCTACAAGCTCAGGCAAAAGACGTCCTTGAAGCACTGAGTCAGGGAAAATTGGATGATAAGATCACTTCGACACTTGAAAAAGTTGCGGGTGAGGTTGTTGCAAAAATAGCTTAGAAGTATAGGGATCAGGATATGTCCAACTTAAAGGAAGTTCGGGGAAGGATAGTTTCCGTTAAATCTACGCAGCAGATCACAAAGGCTATGAAGATGGTTGCTGCTGCCAAGTTGAGACGGGCACAGGATAGGATCCTTCAGATTAGGCCATATGCTGAAAAACTCAATGAGATACTTTCCAATGTCACCTCTACATCGGAAGATACTTTGAACCTTGAGTATTCTCAGATCAGGGAGGTTGAAAGGGTTCTTATTGTTCCGATCTCCTCAGACAGGGGACTTTGTGGTGCTTTCAACAGCAATATCAACAAGGCGGTTTTTAATCTGATCGACGAAGTCAATGAGGAACTTGGACGAACCGATTTTACCATTCTTCCTCTTGGAAAGAAGGTCAGGGATTTCTTCGTCAGAAGGGATTTTGACGTTATCGAGGATCATTATCAGATCTTCGAATCATTGAGCTTTGACAAGACCCTTGAGTCGGTGAATTATGTTTTGGATTCGTTCAAGGGTGGTGATTATGATAGGGTTTACCTGGTTTATAATGAATTTAAGAACGCTGCTGTTCAGGTCCTTAAAAGCAACCAATTCCTTCCGGTCCTTCCCTTGTCAAGCGAAGAATCTGAATCCCCAAAGAACACTGATTACATCTTTGAACCCAATGCAGAATACATGGTGGAGGAGTTGATCCCATACTCCCTTCGTATTCAATTCTTCAAGGCTTTGTTGGAGTCCAACGCATCTGAACAAGGAGCAAGAATGACTGCCATGAATCAAGCAACTGAGAACGCCGGTGAGTTGCTTTCTGAGCTACAGCTCACGTACAATAGAACAAGGCAGGCGGCAATTACCAAGGAGATCCTGGAGATCGTTGGTGGGGCCGAAGCCCTTTCTCAATCCTAAACTAGTATTTATGGACCTGACCCTCAGGGTCAGTGACCAGGAGCTCGGGTTTTTCTGAATCCTCAACTCTTCCTATCACCTTTGCATCAAGATCGAATGTCCTGGCGATGTTCATAATTGAAGGGGCTATTTCTTCTTGGACGTAGAACTCCATCCTGTGTCCCATATTGAAAACCGAATACATTTCCCTCCAATCGGTATTGCTTTCGGTTTTGATGTGTTTGAAGAGAGGTGGAACTTCAAAAAGCTGGTCTTTAATTACCCGATGCCGTGGCAAAAAATGCATGATCTTGGTCTGCCCTCCACCAGTGCAGTGGATACAACCATGAATTCCTTCTGGTATTTCCTCAAAGATCTTGAGCAAAACCGGTGCATAGGTTCGGGTAGGAGAGAGGATTAGTTTACCAAAGTTCACTCCCTCTATTTCAGGCACAGGATCCTCCAGGGCTTTGCTTCCGGAATAGATAAAGTCCAAAGGAGTGTTGGGGTCAAAGCTCTCTGTGATCTGTCTGTATTGGTCAGATAGAATATCATGGCGTGCGGAGGTAAGGCCATTGCTCCCCATTCCCCCATTATATTCTTCCTCATAGCTGGTTTGGCCGGATGAACTTAAACCCACTATCACGTCGCCAGGAGAGATCCTATGGTTGTCGATGATATTTCTTCTTTCCTCTCTTACCACCATGGTATTGTCAACAACCACTGTCCTCACAAGGTCCCCAAGGTCAGCTGTTTCACCTCCTGTATTGATCACTTCAACCCCAAGGCTTCTTAAGGTATTGATGAACTTCTCAGATCCACTGATCAAACGGCTGATCACCTCTCCGGGGATCAAATGTTTATTCCTTCCAATGGTAGAGGATAAGAGGAAATTTGACCTGGCCCCGGCGCACACCAGATCATCAAGATTCATTACGATCGAGTCCTGGGCAATTCCATCCCAAACCGATAGGTCTCCAGTAGTCTTCCAATACAGATAGGCCAAAGAGCTCTTTGTTCCTGCACCATCCGCATGCATGATGATACAGTGGTCTTCCGATCCGGTAATTGAATCTTCTATTACCTTACAAAATGCTCCTGGGATCAAACCTTTGTCGAGGTTCTTTATGGCTTTATGAACATCCGCCTTGCTGAAGGATACCCCGCGACTCTCGTATCTATCGGTCATATGGAGTAAAAATAAAAAGGCCTCCACTTCGGAGGCCTTTTGAGTTGAGTATTTTATTCACCGTCGTCCGGTTTTTCAGGTTCTCCCTTTTCTTCAGGAGCCTTTTCCGGTTCTTGTTCCGCATCGAATCCAAGGATCTTGAATTCTGTCCTCCTGTTTTTTTGGTGATCTTCTTCTGAGGAGGCGTTCTCAACGATCAGACGTGTTTCACCGTATCCTTTAGGGATGATCCTATCATCTCCAACCCCTCTGTCAGTGATATACTTCTTCGCACTTTCCGCCCTTTTCTGAGAGAGCTTCATATTATATTTTCCATCACCCCTTGCATCGGTGTGAGAGCTTAACTCGATCCTCATATCAGCGTTGTCCTGAAGTAGAGTCAGAAGATCATCCAGTTGGGCAGCCGCATCATCTCTGATCTCTGCAGAGTTATAATCGTAATAGATATCCTCAAGTACGATAACAAGGTTAACTTCTTTCTTGATCATCTTGACCGTAAAAGGAAGGTCCACATCATTTTCGAATTCAGGAAGATCATCCTGGCTTACGGTTTTTCCAATGGTGGAGAAAACTGTATTTGCTGTTAAGTGATTTGCTTCTTCAGCAATTATAGTATAGTTCTGTCCTGTTTGAACCTGATATCTGAACTTACCTTCTGCATCTGCTGAACCTTCGGTAACAGGATTACCCCTGCTGTCATACATTTTCACTTTGGCATTTGGGATCGTTTGTCCGCTAGCATCATCTACGATCTTGGCCGACATATAGTAATATGCGATCTTGAAATCCGGGCTGTTGTTGATGAACTTATAAATATCATCATCCCCTTTTCCACCTGCTCTGTTGGAAGAGAAATACCCTTCCTTCTCGTTTATGAATGTAACCCCAAAGTCATCTGATCCGGAATTCATTGGAACCCCCATATTAGAGACAACGGTTTTCTTTCCTTGCCTTTCAGCGACAAAAAGGTCAAGCCCTCCGATTCCTGGAAGACCATCTGAAGAGAAGTAAAGTTTCCTATCATCGGAGATGTATGGGAACATTTCGTTTCCAGGGGTATTGATGTTCTTGCCCATGTTTCTAACCCTCCTGAAATTCCCTCTTCTGTCCATCTTAGATTGGTAAATATCAATTCCTCCTCTTCCGCCTTCACGGTTGGAAGAGAAATAAAGGGTAGAACCATCAGGAGAGAATGAAGGACAAGCATCCCATGCATTCTGGTCGCTAATCTTCAATAACTCTGGTTCAGACCAGGCACCATCTCTGAATCTAGAGATGTAGAGGTTAACATCCTGGTCTCCTTTTTTCCTTCCATCGTTTCCTCTGGCGAAGATCATGGTTTTGCCATCCTTTGAAAAGGTGGCACTTGCTTGGTGTCTCTTTGGAAGGTTTACATATTCTTCGAATGGAACAGCAACACCGCTTGATTCTGAACCATCATCAAACTTGAAGGTGTAGATCCCTGTAAACCCTTTTCCATCACCAGGGAATATCGCCGTTGAATTTCTTGAGGTTGTAAAAACAAGTTCCTGGTTGAAAATGACAGGAGAGTATTCAGCCTCAGGAGTGTTAACCACATCCACATTGCTGATCTCGTAGTAATTCTTCCTGTTCATGATCTCCTCAACCTGATCCAGGTTCTTAACATGCATTTTGGCCTGGGCTTTTCTATAGGTGCTTTGACCTGATTTCATGTACTGACCATAGATCTCTTTTGCTTTCTTGTAATCTCCATTGGCTCTCAGGGCCTCAGCATAAAGGAACATGGTCTCATCATCTGCACGGCCTTTTTCTACCAAGTATCCGAAATAAGGGAGGCCATCCTTGATCCTGTTACTTTGTCTGTAAGCTTGTCCGATCTGTTTTGCGGCGGTAGCTGTATCTGCTCCATCTGCTAAAGCTTCTTCGTATTTCTCAATGGCATTTTGAAACTCGCCTCTCTTAAGCTTTTTGTTTCCTTTCTTAACGTATTTGTGAACTCCCCCTGAACATGCTAAAAGGGCAACAGAAAGGCCAACAACAATAATCCTGCTTAAACTCTTACTCATTTGGAAAATAATTAGTCGGATTTTTAAAAACAGAATGCAAATTACGGAAATCTTAACGTTTTAATACCTATATGTTAGAAATCCGACCAAAATCATTCATTTACAGTTTCAAAATATCTACCTCCTAGGATTTTTGAGGCAGGAAGTAGGAAATTGGCCTCCAGGTCGCCCTTTTTTTGAATAAGGCTATTGACCATTTTCGACTCCTCAGTTATCTCACCTGAACTGATCTTCTCGTTTATCTGACGAAAATCCACCCTATCAAAACCATCTTCTCCTTCCACCAGAAAAGAAGCACTGTCCCTGAGGTCCACCTTTAGGAAGGATGAAAGTTCACCCACAAATTTTATCAAGGTGTCGGTAGAACAGCCACTTGGGTTTCCCTCACTGGTTTCGGCGCCTACAACCAGGATCTGATCATTGATAAACTTGGCCCCGCCATTCACGTTTTCTCCATGGCTAAGCCATTGCGCAAAAAAAGAGTCTATCCCTTTTCTGGATGAGTCAATTTCCTCCTTATTCAGTTTCCTCTCACCTTTGAAGATCCAGACTTTTGCCTTGTCTGAAAGCTTATCGAAATCTACAATCATTCCTTTTTTTGTTGTTTTTCTATCAGTTCTGCTATATCAAACACTTTTACCCGGTCTTCTTGTTCCCGGTTTTTAACGCCATCAGAAAGCATGGTCATGCAAAATGGACAGGCGGATGCAATAACTTCTGAATTAGTCCTTAGAGCTTCATCGGTTCTTTCGATGTTTACTTCCCGATCCCCCGGTTCTGCATCCTTGAACATTTGAGCCCCTCCGGCGCCACAGCAAAATCCTTTTTGCCTTGAACGCTCCATTTCCACCAGATCAGCATCCAGTGATCTAAGCAAATCCCTGGGAGCTTCGTAAATATCATTTGCCCTTCCCAGGTAGCAGGAATCATGGTAGGTGATCTTTTTCCCTTTGAATTCTCCCCCATTTTCCAGCTTCAACTTTCCTTTTTCAATGAGGTCCTGAAGGAATTCAGAATGATGGAAAACCTCATATGCCCCCCCCAACTCCGGGTATTCATTTTTTATTGTGTTAAAACAATGCGGACAGGCCGTTAGGATCTTTTTGACTCCATATCCATTGAGAACCTGGATATTGCTTAGGGCCTGCATTTGGAACAGAAATTCATTTCCCGCTCTTCTTGCAGGATCACCCGTGCATGTTTCCTCTTCACCGAGAACGGCGAATTCCGTGCCGATCCCTTTTAGGATCCTAACTATGGATTGAGTAACTCTTTTGTACCGATCATCAAAGGAACCCGCGCAGCCTACCCAAAAAAGGACCTCTATCTCTTTTCCTTCTGCCTTCAGTTCTGCAGCTGTCTTCACGTTGTTCATTCCTGTTCCTTGTTAAATTCATTTGCCCATTTGAATCGGTCAGCCGAAGGGAATGCCCATGGGGCAAAATTGTTTTCAATGTTGGTCATCATCGCGGTCCATTCCTGTGGGGTTTTGGATTCTTCCATTACTAAATACCTTCTTAGCTCCAAAATGATCTCCAAAGGATTTATCTGGACAGGGCAAGCCTGAACACAAGCCTGGCAAGAGGTGCACGCAAGGATCTCTTCCTCAGAAATATAATCCCGGATCAGGGTCTTTTCATCTCTTTCAAACTTTCCATTGCGACCAATTTCTTCCAGCCTGTCCCTGGTGTCCATCATGATCTTTCTGGGTGAAAGTTTTTTCCCCGTTTGGTTTGCCGGACATTCCTCAGTACATCTCCCACATTCTGTACAGGAAAAAGCTCCCATTAAACTCTTTCTTGAAAGGTCGAAGACATCTTTTGCCCCAAAACTTTCAGGTGGGTTTCCCTGCTGTTCAGAGGACAGGCCCATCATCAGCTGAACTTCACTGGTGATCTCAGGCATATTCTGGATTTTCCCGCTTGGTTCGGAACCGGAATAATAGGTATTCGGGAAGGCCAGAAAAATGTGAAGGTGCTTTGAATAGGTGACATAAACAGCGAAAAACAGGATGCCAATGATATGTCCCCACCAAAGCCCACGTTCAACTATGATAATTGATGCTTCTTCGGCCCCCGAAAAGACAGGCATCAAAAAGGAGGAGAAATAGAAAGGCCCGGTACTCGTATATCCCGTAGAGCCCAGGACCTGTAAGCTTTGATCCGCAGCCCCTAAAAACAGGATCGCTGAAACCAGGACAATTTCAATGATAAGGATAAGGTTGGCATCGAGTTTTGGCCAGGAGGTCATTTCCGTGGATTGAAATCTGTCCAGTTTCAAAATATTCCTCCTGACCAGGAAAACCAGACATGAGATCAACACGGCAACTGCCATGAATTCGAAAAATCCGATCAAAACCGGATAAAGGCCTCCCAGAAAAGGAGCGAGCACTCTGTGGGTTCCTAAAACCCCATCGAGGACGATCTCAAGAACCTCCAGATTGATCAGCAGAAAGCCGGCATAAATGAAAAAATGGAGAATCCCAACCAGAGGTTTTTCAAACATCCTCTTTTGACCAAAAGCAAATAGAAGAGTTCGGCTCAGGGCTTCGCTTTTGTTAACCTCCTTAGAACTTGTTTTACCCAGGGAAATAAGTTTTGAGATCAGCTTTACCCTTTTGAATAATAACCAGCCAAAACCAGCCAGTACCAAAACAAAAAGCCCCTGTTGAATGATGCTCATATTTTTATGTTCACCTCAGCTTGCACGATTTCAAATATTGGGTAGTTTTGCACTCCCAATTTTTGGCTGGTGATGTAGCTCAGTTGGTAGAGCAACGGACTGAAAATCCGTGTGTCGGTGGTTCGATTCCACTCATCACCACAACGAACCTCCTTTCGGAGGTTTTTTTGTGCTAATTAAAGCATTAATGGCGTTTCAAATATTTCAGCCTAACAATTTCTTTCTCCGTTAGGAATCGCCATTGCCCTCTAGCCAGATTTTTCTTGGTTAGGCCAGCAAAAACCACCCTGTCCAGCTTTTTGATCCTGTATCCATAGTGTTCAAAAAGCCGCCTTACTATTCTATTCTTGCCCGAGTGGATCTCCACACCCCATTCATTTCTCTCCTCGGATATTGCGGCTAATTCATCGGGAGCGAAAACCCCGTCTGCCAGTTTGGTGCCGGCGATCAGTGCGGTCTCATCCTCTCTAGTTAGTGGCTTATCCAATTCCACAGAATATACTTTTGATACCCTAGAAGACGGGTGCATTAGAACATCAGCTAATTCTCCATCATTGGTAAGGAGTAGCACTCCTGTGGTAAGCCGGTCCAGTCTTCCTACAGGATAAACCCTTTCCTTGATCTTTCCTTTTATCAGGTCTGTAACAATCTTTCTGTCGTGAGTGTCCTTGAGGGTTGTGATAAAATCCTTTGGTTTATTGAGCAACAGATAAACCTTCTTTTCTCCGGAAATGCTCTTTCCATCTACCTCTACCTTATCCGATCTATCCAATCTCGACCCCAATTCAAGGACCTTTTTTCCATTGACCTTAACCCTGCCATCCTTGATAAGCTGGTCTGCTTCACGGCGAGAGCAGATACCTGCGTTAGCAATAAATCGATTTAATCTGATTCCCTTCTCTTGGGGCGCAGGAGAAGGCTTGGGACGATTATTCGGTTTCCTCTTGGTTGGGCTCTTGAGGTTCTTCTTTTTGGGGAACTCCTTCTTCCGGTGTGATCTCATTTGATTCTTTCTGGAAATCTTTTAGCGTTGGCATCTCTTGAAGATCATTGATGCCGAAGTAGTCAAGGAACTTTTGGGTTGTACCATACAATATGGGTTTTCCAACGGTGTCTGCCTTCCCTTTGATCTCTATCAGTTCTTTCTCGAGAAGCTTTTGAATGGAATAATCACAACCAACGCCTCGGATCTTCTCTGCCTGAACCTTGGTGACAGGTTGTTTGTAAGCAATGATCGAAAGAGTTTCTAATGAGGAATTAGACAGCCTCTTCTTGGATTTTTGCTTGAGGAGGATAGAAACCGAGGATTGGTATTCAGGTTTGGTCATAAACTGATACCCACCTCCGGATCTTATGAGCTCAAAGGAATGGTCCTTTCCCTTGTATTTCGCTTCTATTTCTGTTAATGCCGCAGAGATATCCTTTGCCGGAACCTTGGCATCGAACATCTCAATAAGACAGTTTCTTAGATCTTCCTCGGAAATCGGATCGGGAGAACAAAAAACCAATGCTTCGACATGGTTTTTTAAAAAGTCCAACTCAGCTCTGCTTCAGTTTTGCTTCGATCGAATGTCTGGTATGTGGAACCGCACGAAGTCTTTCTTTACTGATCAGTTTTCCGGTCTCAATACAAATACCATAGGTCTTATTCTTGATCCTTACCAGTGCGTTTTCCAACTGCTGCATGAACTTGATCTGTCTTCCAGCGAGCTGATTTAGGTTTTCTTTCTCTGAGGCTTCAGCACTATCCTCCATCACATTAATATTATTCAATGTACCATCGGCGCCCTCATCGTTCTTTCGGCTAAGGCTATCCTTAATATATTCGAGCTCTTTCCGTGCCTTTTCAAGTTTTTCAAGAATTATTTCCTCGAATTCTTTGAGCTCCTCATCCGAATACCTCAATTTTTCTCCCATAACCGAAGATTTTTAATCATTAAAAAAGAATTTTGACCCTTCGAGCTAGTTTCGATCGTCAATCTGTTCAAGTTCGAATTGGCTCGCAAATATATTTATTTGTCCTATGAAAAACGCTCTAATTTCCATTATTGGGATCTTCATTTTTTCATTTCTTTTGGGTTTTTCTCCTCAAAAAGTGACAAAAAAGGCTATTCTAATCATTCATGGTGGCGCTGGTGTGATCACCAGGGATCGGCTTAATCCTGAGCTCGAAAAAGAATACCGATCTGAATTGGCCAAAACCTTGCAAATCGGTCACAGGATCCTTAAGACAAGAGGGAGTGCTGAGCAAGCGGTAATTGAGGCGATTGAAAACATGGAAAATTCCCCACTCTTTAATGCGGGAAGGGGCTCGGTCCTTAATGAAGATGGCGAGGTTGAAATGGATGCTTCCATAATGAACGGAAAGGATCAGAGTTGCGGATCTGTTACCGGCGTAAGAAAGATCAAGAATCCTATCAGGGCTGCCCAATTGGTTATGAACAAAACCAAACATGTTTTTTTAGCCGGAGAGGGTGCGGATGAGTTTGGAGAAGAGAATGGTCTTCCTTTGGAAAGCCCTGAGTACTTCCAGACAGAAAGAAGGTTGAAGCAGCTGGAGGAGAGGAAAAAAGCCGGAGACCGAAGGGGTGAATTGATCTTCAAGGATAGCAAGTATGGAACGGTGGGAGCAGTGGCCCTGGACCAAAATGGAAATATTTGTGCAGGAACATCCACTGGAGGGACATCGAACAAGTTAAAGGGAAGGATAGGTGACAGTCCAATAATTGGCTCTGGAACCTATGCCAGCAACTCTACTTGCGGAGTTTCAGCCACCGGGGACGGGGAGTATTTCATTCGAGTCCAGGCTACCCACAGCGTTTCAGCCATAATGGAATATCAGAAAAAAGGCCTTAATGAAGCCTTGATTGAGGTTATTGAGAAAAAAATTGCCCCAATGGGAGGAGATGGAGGACTTATAGGATTGGATAAAGATGGAAACTATGCATGGCATTTCAACACGGAGGGCATGTACAGAGGGGTGCTTTTTGAAGACGGCACCATGTTAGTAGAGATCTTTGGTTCTAACTAGGTCTTTTTGAAATCGTATACCTATACCCAACTCGGTTAGATCTGCAATAAATCCTTCGGTTGTTTTTAAGGAAATACGACCGAAAATGTTTCTGGTAAAATCATATCTGAGTCCTACTCTGGCCCAAATGTCTCCCTTATCATTTCCTTTATAGATGTAGACCCCCAACTGGGTGACAAGGGAAACTTTCTGCACCACAAGGTCATGCCCGATATGGATCCCTGCATGAGAATAATTCGTCCAGTCGAAGCTTGAATCCGGATATACAGTATAGAGCCAATTCTCCATTGATCCATCGTAGAAGTAATCCACTCCAACACCAACCCTTCCTTTATGGGCATATTTATAAGCAGCGTCCAGGGTCATTGTGAAAATTGGATGGTATGTATCCCTATCATTGATATCCGCTGAGGTTGTTTTTAGTCCCCCGGATACAACAGAGTAGAATTCAAGGTATTTCTGGTGTGGAGCTAGTTTTCTGATCCTGTATTCAGGTCTCAATACCGGCTGATAGGATGGGTCGATCTTTGAGGTCAAGTTTTTCACTGGGTTTATGAAATACCTCAATCCAGCGTTTATACCGTACATGTTCAAACCCTTGTTTGGGGTTCGGATTGCTCCATTTGAGAAATGGGTAAAATCAACACCGAGGGAAAGATCGATTCTTTTGCTAAGGTGGTAGTACCCCACCAAACCCAGGTTGAAGTAGATATTCACCAAGGAACCCAGAACATCATTTCTTGGGTTTGAGACCGAGTCATATTCCTCGAAATTAAAGGCGATCCCTGAAGCAAAATCATAGGTAAGATCGACCTTGCCGCCTCGGACGATCGGTACATTGAAAAAGAAAAATGCCGCCATGGGATTCCCGATCTCATTTGGGCTGTTTACGTTCCCATGATAAAATCCAAATCCGTAGCTCGGAAGTTTGTAAAGGTTTTGCCAATCATCCTTGCCGACAGATTGGAAACCGACCCTGATCTCTCCGCTGTAGTAGTTCCCGTTTACCACATCCTTGAGGCTGTCCGTATGTTTTACGAAGTTTCCAAAATGCCCTTTAGCCTCTATGTAATTAAAGAAACCATAGTTCCGCGTTGACTTAAACGAATCGTTTCCCTGGCCAAATGCCTGGGTGGAGAAAAGGAAAACAACCAAAAAAAGAAGCCTATTCCTTTTCATCTTTTTTAAAGAATTTCCTTGGGTAAGGTCTGTAAATGTTCCCGGTAGGTACATCCACGATCAACCCCAATCCAAGAAGCAAAAAATCTCCGGCAAGGTAGACCGGATGGGCACGCATCTCCACTGTATCCAGCAAAAGATCCCCTCTTGAGCTTTCGACCTCAATTATCGACCCTGGTAAGATTTCCCCTTTTTTGAATTTATATTTTCCTGGTCCTGTTCCGATCAGCTTTCCATCAACACTAAAATGAGCATCGGTTCCTGCCTTTTTACCGATCACGATGGAATTGTACTTGCCTCCGAAAATGGTGGCACAAGAAGAAAAGAGAATTAAGGGAACAAGAACCCGTATGCAGTTTAGCAATGAAAATGAAATCAGGAATTACTTTATATAACCTCCGACACCAACTATTTTTTTGAATCTGGCTGGTTTACCATTTGGATCAATAACCGAAACCAAAACTATATAATTTCCAAATGTCACTCTAACATTTTTATTATTAAGACCATCCCAGTAGAAGATGTTTTTGTTCCCCAGGATCGAGTTGGAAGCCAGTCTCCTTATCGGTACTCCCTGAGTATTGAAAATTTCTATGGTAACGGAAGAAGTCTTGTTTGTTGGGGGGATTGATATTTCCACCAGGTCCTGGTAGCCATCTCCGTCCGGGGAGAAAATTTGAGGATGAATCAAGATCTGATCTGAATTCATCATCGGTGTCTTTCTTTGGCTATTTAGAGCTCCAGGCGTACCAAAGCCACTTGTTGAAGAAGCCGAAGTCCAGTTATCCGGGTCATTGGTGGGCAGGTTTGGATTTATCCTTTCCAGACTGACCCCTTCAAGGTCATCCAGTAATTCAAAATGCATTTCCTTGTTGTACTTCAAACTATCCAACAACTGATCTTTACACATCAGGATTGCGTGCCCTGCATCATCGGGCAGGGAAGGAAAAGAGGATAGTTGAATAAAGTTTTTTGAGGGCGAGAAGGGAAAACGACTCTTCAAGACCATGGTATCTCCGGTAAGGGCCAGGTATCCTTTTGGCAAAATATAGGGGATGGGGGACCTGACCGGGAAGATTTCTACTTGTGATCCTAGTCCACCCTTGCGATTCCCAATTTTAATCCCATCAATCAAAACAGGAAAAGGACTGGGATTATGGATTTCGATAAAATCAGTGCCTGTAGAAAAGGGGTTGAAAAGGATCTCATTGATCAACAGGCTTGAACCCTCGGGTGATCTAGGTTGATCTACCTGGACCCAATTGGTCCCTGAGCTTTCCCCTGAACAAGTTTCAATACCCTCTAATCTCAGTTTTTCCATGGGGATGGGGTTGGCTGAATAAAGAAAATCGTGAAGCCCTGGTGAAATCCTCCAATGAGAAATGAATTGATCTTTGGAGCTAAGCCCCATAACTGAATTGGAGCTTTTGGAGCTATCAATTGATTGATTTAACCTCAGTACGAGTATGGAATCTAGGAAATATGCATATGTGATCTTCAATTCTGGCAGTTCGAAGTTTGGGTCCCAGTTCTGATTTTGATACCCGGGGCTTCCATAGCTGTCTCCCAAGTTGATCTTCCATACATTTTTTCGAAGGCAAACACCTGCCGGATGTATCATTTCAATAGATCTACCTGAAAGATCCTCGCTAAAATCCTCCCGCGTATAGTTGAGGAATTGAAGTGTATTTCCATTTTTCGACCTAAGGAGGATGGTGTCTCCACTATTATTTAGTGATGGCAAATTGCTTACCTGTATCATGCTGACCTCAGGTGGGAATAAGGGATCCTCTTCTTTTGAAAGGATGAGATAAGAACCGGGGAACATCACCTTGTCTTCAAGGACCAATTGGCTTGCACCATCTGTGATTGTTACTCCCTCCAGGTCCAAAAGCTTTTGGGACGGGTTATGAAGCTCGATGAACTCATTCCGAAAGCCATTTACGGAGGAAGGAACAGGCAGAAATTCCGAAATGACAAGATCTCCAAACTCCGGGTCTACCCCATAACCAAACATAAATCCTGAAATCAGAATATTCTGGCCGTTGCAATCCCTTAAAGAATCTAGGTCCATTGAGTAGATCGACCCTTCCACCATTTCCTGATCCAAGGTTAAGAGGACCTTATTTAAGAACACACTGTCTGAAATCTCAAAACTGGTTACCTGATTGAAAGGCTGGATCCTGAAATTTCTTGGAGATAATGACCTGGAATCTACTGGTCCTGAAAACTCCAGCTCAAGGAATCTTTTTCCGATGGTTTTGCATACCAAAAGAACGTTTTGAGTGGGGGAGATTGGATCATTAAAAATGGAGTTCCTTGAACCCGGAGTACCCCCTTCGGGTGCTACTGATCCGTCCCAATTCCCTGCTCCCGGACAGGATTGTAGTGGGTCTATCTGTTCTAATGAGATCCCTCCGCCGGAGCTTTCCGGATCTGAAAAAAAAGAGGATGAATAGCTTGCCCGATCAATTACTATAGAATCATCAAGGATCAGTGATAGTGTTCCGCCGGAGTTGATCAGCGTTGGAAAGTCCTTAAGTCCGATGGTCTTGCCAAGAAATCTATATTCATCCTCAAAGTCGTCTTTGCAAAGAATAATATGCTCTCCAGGAAAGATGGGAAGGTTGGGCAAAGATGCTGATCTTGATCCCAAAACCAGAGATAGTCGGGAAAGTTGGAATGTTGATTCTGAAGAATTGAATAATTCCACAAATTCCCCTTTGGGCAAACCGATTTGTGGACTGGGGTCAAAGAAGATCTCGTTGATAGTTATATCGCGAAAATTGATTTTGTTTTCATATATGAAGATGGAAATCGAGTCTCTCCAGATGATATTATTCTCGTTATCCTTTATGTTTTTAACCCTTATCCAATGCTGGCCTTCGTCCAGGGAAATTGGTAGATCCAGCATCAGAATATTTTTTTTAAAAGGATGGATCTGAATAAAGGAAGGAGTAAGGCCTTCTGGTCCAATACTGATATCCGAGCTGGATATCGGGTTTATCGTTGAAAGAGGGGAACTGAATTCGACGAGGATATTGCCGAAGCTATTTTGCTTTGCCCCGAGTAGCTCAAACAAACCATTTTTGATCTTAAGGTCATCGAATTGAAAGAGGTCCTTTCTGGTGCTGGTATGTTTGAACTGGATCAAAAATGATTGAGCCGAGGAAAAGCCAGTGTCGATAGCGCTTCCCATTGAAAGGTAGTTTCCTCCGGTTCGGTTTGTATCGATTTCGAGCTCCCATTCGCCTTCAAAACTTCTTTTTGCCCGTATCCAGGCGAAGTTCTTATCCTTTCCAAAAAGGCTGTCCCGCCCTTTGATCAACCTGGAATCGTTGCTTCCATTGTAAACATAAAGGTCTATTCCATCCCCGGCTCCGGATTTTCCACCGAACTTCAGGTAATAACCCCTTGGATCAACAAAACCGGTATCCGCTGCCAGGAAGATCCTGACGAAATTGCTTGAACTAGGAGAGAAGTCACATTCTACCCAAAACTCCCAGACTTGGTTTTTTAACCTGGAAGAAGAAGTTGCCAGTGAGATGGTCTCAGAAATTGGGTTCCCCATGGATCGTAAGTGGAGATCTGGGGTGACCGTGAACAAGGATGTATCACCATACCATCCTGGGTTTGAAAGAAACTCCCCATCTGAAAAATCTTCAAGAATTTGACCAATAGCAGCCAAGGGCAGGGTTACCGCCAAGATTAGGTTAATACATCGGACCACAACTGAATATACTAATTCTTTAGTTTTTTTGCGAGATGTCAAAGCTGAAAATCGCGGTTGTAGGAGCTACCGGGAATGTAGGTCAACTAATGATCGAATTGATCGGGGATTATTTCGGAAGTGATGTGGAGCTCATAGCCGCAGCTTCTGAAAGATCGGTTGGATCAAATCTTGATTCAAAGTTTGGGGTTTTAACCTTGGTGGATATCGGTCAGGCCCTGGAGTCCGGGCCAGACATAACTCTTTTTTCAGCCGGGGCCACCATTTCCCGTGAATATGCTGCCAAGTTCTCCTCAGCAGGTTCTTATGTCATTGACAACTCCAGTGCCTGGAGAATGGATCCCGAGGTTCCCTTGATCGTCCCAGAAGTCAATGGGGGAATACTCAGTTCTGAAAAAAGACTGATAGCCAATCCAAATTGCTCAACCATCCAATTGGCCCTGGTTCTGGATGTACTGGAAAAGAATTATGACATGGAGAGAGTGATCGTTTCCACGTACCAATCGGTATCAGGTGCAGGTAAAGATGCCGTAAACCAAATGGAAAAAGAAAGAAATGGGGAACCCTATCGTGGCAGAAAGCCGCTGAATCAGGTCATCGACAAAAATCTTGTTCCTCACATAGATGTATTCCTGGACAACGGCTATACCAAGGAGGAATGGAAGATAGTGGAGGAGTCAAGGAAGTTGCTCGCTTTACCACGGCTAAAGATCACGACCACCTGCGTTCGGGTACCTGTTAAGACCGGCCACTCCGAATCGGTGAATGTCGAGTTGAAAAAGAAATTTGAAATTGAGGATATAAAAAGGCTTTTGGAGGGCACCTCCGGGGTCAGTGTCCAGGATGATCCTCAAAATGAGATCTATCCCATGCCCTTGGATTCCGAAGGAAAAGATGAGGTTTTTGTTGGGAGGATAAGGAGGGATGAAAGCATCCCCAATGGCTTAAACCTATGGATCGTATCCGATAATCTAAGGAAAGGTGCGGCAACCAATGCGCTTCAGATCGCCAAGCTGATCTATGATAACCGATGGGTTGGAACTGGTTAAGAACCCATTCGGACCCTGAAGTCCGGGAGTTCCTTGCAAGAAATTCAGAGCTGGAACCTTGGGAAGCGGTGCTCAAGATCCCAACAGATGCTTCCTGGTCAAGGGATTATATCCATGCTCAGCTGGAAGGGAAAAAGCCATTCCAAAGGAAATTTCCGGGCCTGGAAGCACAGAGAATCATAATACCTCCCAAAAAGGCCATTGAGCAGGCATCTTCTGAGATAAGTGCCCGTTGGAAAGGCCAATTGTTCAAAGGCCAAAAACTTCTCGATCTGAGTGCTGGAATGGGTGGGGATCTTTTCTTCCTGGCAGAATCGTTTAATGAAGCTATCGGTGTTGAAAAGGACAATGATCTTGCCGAAGTGACCCAGCACAATTTTAAGGCCCTAGGATCAAAAGCAACTGTCCGAAGCGGCAATTCATTGGGTTTCCTTACCACCATGGAAGCAGACTCCTTTGATCTGATCCTGGTCGACCCTGATCGGAGGAGTGGAGGCAACCGGGTCTTTAGGTTTGCGGATTCCGAGCCATTGATTTCTGGGAGAATCACGGATCTTTTAAGCAAATCCCAGCGGGTACTTATTAAGTCTAGCCCCATGTTGGATCTGGATTACGGGATGAGAGAGTTGGGTAGCCCAACCTCTGTTAGAATCATCTCTATAGGCTGGGAATGCAAAGAAGTTCTTTTCTTCTTCAGCAGGCGGGATAATAAGGATGATCCAAAAGTTTTTCTGGATTGGTTTTCCGATTTCAAATGGCAATCAGAAGAACTGGACTATTCGGATTTAAAACTCCCAATCAGAAAGTACAGAGATCTTGGAGAATATGTTTATGATCCAAACCCCTCGATGTTAAAGGCGAAAGCTTTTCATTGGGCTTGTGATCGCTTTGGACTTGAAAAGATCGGTCAAAATACCCACTTGTTCAGCTCCCAAAAACCCAGATCGGATTTTCCAGGAAGAAGATTACGTGTTCTGGATAAAGGATATTTTAAGAAGGACCAATGGGATAACAGACGATCTTTTGAAGTCCTTTTTAGAAATTTCCCCGTTGATAAAGCCCAGGTAATGAAGGAGCAAAAGATCAAGGAAGGTAATTCCGAAGTATTGATCTTCTTTTCGGATGAAATGGGCAAAAAAAAATGGGCTCAATGTGAACCCATTTAAGCCCTACTTATTGGTTATTCGGTCCATTTCAGATCGTAATTTCTGATTTTGAACCTTTAGATCTTCGACTTCGGCAGCTAGTTCCTGAACTGACTTCACCAAAACGGGTATAAGCGCAGAGTATTCAATTCCCCATGGAGAAAACCCCAATTCCTGAGATTGCTCAGCATTCCCGTTCCCTCTATATGGACCGTCATCTCCTTTTTGAACGATTTCGGGTATCACTTCATAAACCTCCTGGGCGATCAATCCGATCTCTTTCTCGGATCCATTGGTGTTGATGTAATTGTATTCTTTCACGTTAAGCTTCAGTATCTCTTCCAATCCATAAGAGCTCTCCACGATGTTCTCTTTAAGTCTCCGGTCGGAAGTTGAGGTCCACCAGGTGGCCCCATCCGCAAGATATACACCTGTAGTGTTTCCAGGACCATTATTTGTGAAATACAATCTATCATTTAACGACCATCTGAAAATATGAGCTTCAAGTGAATTCCCCGTGACCCACCTGATCCCATGGGCAGAACTTGCATCAATCGCTATACTGCTACTTGCAACATGAAGATCACCTTGTGACGAGGGAGAGGTAGTTCCAATTCCTACTGGTCCTGAAAAATAATTTCTGTCCTCACCAGTAACATATAATCCGTATTCAGTGCCTGAAGTTGTTGAACCATTTGAAACATATACCCCATAATGAGTCCCCGTACCGGCTCCAGTCATCCAGGAGAAAACCCCATATGAAGTGCCGGTTCCATCATAATCGGACTGAAAAAGGCCAGCGTATCTTTCGGTCCCTCCAAAGCCGGTGTTAACATGAAGTTTGTAGGCGGAATTCAAAGAGCTCACCCCTATACCAGAACTTCCTTCTACAATCAGACCATTTGTTGGTGCGGTACTGGTTCCTGAGTATGCCGATCCGATTGCAACCCCTCCTTCTACGTCCAGCCTGTTTACTGGGTTGATGACTCCTCCTATTCCCACATCCCCATTTTCATCCACTACAAGGCGGCTATCAACTCCTCCTGTCTTTATTTGGATATAATCTGAAGTGGGGTTGTACAAATATCCAGCACGCACCGATTGATTATCGTCATTAAAGGAAACACCCGCCCAACTTCCTGTATTGAATTCAAGGAAAGACTGGGTGTTGCTTTCAATGTATAGGTCAATAAGTGAGCTAACCCCTCCTCCGCTAGGCCCTGCACCGGCATATACGTGCAGGTCCGCCTCAGGGGTATTAAATCCCACTCCAACAGCTCCGTCGAAGTAGTTATAATCCTCTCCAACATTATAAACCCCGTATACTGAACCAGTGGTTGTTGCGCTGGTTGAGTTATTATAAAGCCCGAAAGATGGACCGGTTCCATCATGATTCATGAAATTCAAAGTACCATAGGCTGCAGAAGCTTCCCCAGAGGGTTGGGCCACCAGGTTGTAGGTTCCGTATTTTATGCCGGTACCATTGGAAGTGACATTATTGTAGATCCCGAATTTTGTTGAGGTTCCTGAGTAATTGTTATTGGATCTAAATCCATATGGTGTGGTAGTATTTGAAGGATCGACATAACTGTAAACCCGATACAATGTGCCAGGATTAGCTCCTATTCCAAAATTCCCGGTTGAGTTTATCCAAAGTCTATCATTGGCTCCGAGAAAGCCTCCATTGGAGATCTTAAAGCTGGTGCCATCTGAAGCATCAATTCCCATAACATAGCTTTCGCCATTTCCCGTGTTTGCAAGTCCATATCCCACATCGCCGAGAGAATTTTGGTTTTGTATGGCCATGATCGGGTTGGTTGTCGCAAGGTTCTCCGTCACCTGCAGCTTAAGTGCTGTTGAGGTACCTCCAATGCTGACCCCACCTGAATTCAGGTTATAGATGTCCGTTCCATTTTGCGCCCAAAGAATGGTCGATCCAAGGTTCACGGTATCCAGATTTCCACTGTTGTCTACTATCACTATCTGATTTCCATTTCCTCCAAGGCCTCTTAATCGGACTGTGCCATCTACATCAAGCGTAGCTGTTGGACCTGAAGTTCCTATTCCAACCTGGCCTGTACCTGTTACCCTCATCCTTTCGGCGCCATTGACAAGGAATTGAAGAAAGTATGGAGTTTCTATCCTGAAGAAATCACCCGAGCCTGGATCTTCAATACTTCCTATCCTGGTAAATCCACCACCACCGTTATCCCTGCCAAACGCGATTGATGTGGATGCCAGGGAAGTGGATTGAGTACTCTTCAATCTCGCGGTATAGTTTGCCCCCTCCATTTGGAAGTCAACCAGTGGACTGCTCGTTCCAAAGCCTATGTTTCCGGTGTTCAGGTTATAAATATCTGAACCGGATGCACCCCAATAATTTGTGCCTGTACTCAGTGATTCCCATTTTGAGCCGTTGAAGAAAAAGAACAAGCCTACATCCTGAGCATAAAACATTATCCCAGTGTTTGAACCTGCATTACCTATGGTGCTTGTATCCCCGGAATTCAGCCTTGTCATAAGGAATCCCTGGTCGGCAGAAACAAGTTCGAGTATTGAATTTGGATTTGGGGTGGTTGTTCCAATTCCCACATTGTCCTGTGCAAAAAGGTAGGATGTCAACCCGATGAATAGGATTGTGGTCGATAAACTCTTCATAATTTCAGTATGATTTTTCCTTTTGGGGAAATACTTCCTCTTAGGGGGTTATAGGGGTTCTTTCCTCAGTTAATTTAAACGTTTTCTTCAAATAAAGGTTCTGTTAAACGGAGAAAGGTAACCCCTTGAAAAAAGAAGCTGCAAAGTAAAAAATTCACCCTTTTAGGGGGATATTTGTAAGTTGATACAATCAGGGCAGTAAAACATTTTAAATTTACAGGGATTCCATTGCAGGATTTTGGACATGGTACTCAGGAACAGTCTTTTTAAATTATTTATCCCCTCTTTATTCTTACTCTTTTCCCAAGAGGTAGCTTATTCACAGGCATTCGCATATCAGATCGATCAGAGCCCTCTAATAATAAAAGGAGGGGACACTCTTAGTATACCATGGGGCAGGGGTCTCAATAGCCCACAGGTGCAAAACATAGATCTTAACCTTGATGGAAAACTGGATCTTATCTGCTATGATAGGTCTGGCTATGATTTTCACACCTTTATCAATCATAACGATACCGAATGGCGTTTTGATCCTCGTTATGGAACAAGCCTTCCAAATCTTCAGGACGGGTGGATAGTCGTTGCTGATGCTGATTGTGATTCAATTCTGGATCTATATGTCTATGGCCCTGCAGGCCCAAGTGTTTTTAAAAATATTCCAGGTTCAGGATTTTCCCATTGGGCTCTATTTGAATCGACCTTGTTTTACCTGGATTCCTTTGGTTGGAGCAATATGATCATCAATCAAGGGGATTACCCATCCATACTCGATGTGGACGGGGATGGTGATACCGATATTCTTGCCTTTGAATGGTTGAGTGGTGGCTTCCTGCAGTATTACAAAAACATGTCGGTTGAATTAAATGGGAATTGCGATAGTATGATCTATGTTCTTGAAGATTATTGTTGGGGTAGATTTCATGAATGCCCTGTTTGTGGACAGTACGATATTGATTTGGATTCAAGGTGTCTTGTGAATGGAACCACAGATTTTTGCAGGGGTGGTAGCCACTCTGGATCTACCTCTTTGAGTTTGGACCTCAATGATGATGGACTGCTGGATATCCTTCTGGGGGACATAGGTTGCGTGCCAATAGTAAGTATGCGCAATAAAGGATCCAGTTCATTGGATGTAATGGATAGCGCCCGACTGGGTTTTCCTCAATATGACGTACCGGCCACAGGGTTCTTTTATCCCGCCATGTTTCATGTCGATGTGAATTTTGATGGGAAAAGAGATTTAATTGTTACCCCAAATACACAGGGAAATCCTGGCAACAATTATCGCCTTGATGAATCGATCTGGTACTATGAAGATATCTCCCAGGTAGATAGTCCGGATTTCAATTTCACCCAAACAAATTTTCTACAGGATCAAATGTTGGATGTAGGGGATTTTTCCTCTCCGGCTTTGGCGGATTATGATGGTGACGGGGATCTGGATCTCTTCGTAGGTAATGGAGGGAGAAACTTTGGGGGGGATTACTACTCAAATCTTGCCTATCTAGAGAACACAGGTGATTCCAATCACCCGGAGTTCACGTATAACACATCTGATTTCATGTCCCTTGTTTCCGGAAAATACTGGAATATCAGGCCGCTTTTCCAGGATCTTTCTGGAGATGGAATCGTGGATTTTGGCTTTGCAGCTTTGGATAGTAACGGCATTAGTTCTTTGTTCCGGTACTATGAAAATCAAGGTGTCGCCGGTGGGCAAATGATCCTTGACCCTTCTTCTCCTCTAACCTATGGGGGTGTGGATACGCTCTTGAGCAGAGATGATATGCCACATTTTGCTGACATATCCGGAGACGGAAACCTTGACCTGCTCATCGCAAGGGATGTTCTTGCGACCATTACGTATTTTAAGAATTCAGGGACCACGGCAAACCCAGATTGGCAGCTTGAAGAGGTCAGCCTTGGGAATATTGGGAATTTCTTCGGTGATCAAGGTACCAATGTTCAAGTAGGGGACTTTAATCGGGATGGCAAGCTGGACCTAGCCTATGGAATCCAGGATGGCAAATTCAGGATCTATGACGATTTTGTTCCAGGTATTTATGGAAAACTTGTACCATACTCCAGCTTGGTTTATAATTCATTGGTTGATTCCCTGGTAAGCGATATGCTTGGCTCTTCGATCTTCCTTGCCCCTGGTGATCTGGACGGGGATAATGGTATTGATTGGATTATGGGTTCCACTACAGGAGGAATTCAGTATATCCGTTACGCGGACTCCCTGGTATCAGGCCTGGAAAAACCAAAGGTTGGGCAAGGATTCCAATTGAAGATCTGGCCAAACCCTGCCCAGGATTTGGTCAATTTCGATTATCCAGGAACACCTGAAAGGGTAGAGGTCATAAGTCTTGGGGGAAGATCTATGAAGGTTTTAAGTGGACAGGACCTAAATCCAAGGTCAATTGAAACATATGACCTTCCACAAGGTGTTTATTTGATCAAGGTAAGTGGAAATAACGGTCCAGGAATTGCAAGATTGGTGAAGATCAATCCTTGATCTCGAATCGGTCACCATCCATCAGAACAGGGAATTTTTTCCGATAGTCTTTTAGCTTTTCAAGGGATATGGTAACGTCTATCAGGTTTTCCTTTTTGACCAATCTATTTTGTGGAGTACCAAGGAAATCATAAACAACAGAACCCCCACTATACCTAATCCCTTTCTCATCGCTTCCAGCCCGGTTAACTCCAGCAACATAACTTGCGTTTTCAATGGCCCTGGCAGGCAGTAGATTGTCCCAAGCGGTTTGTCTAACACTGGGCCAATTTGCAACGTAGATCAAAAGATCATAAGGGTTTTTTGATTTATTCCTGGCATAAACCGGAAACCTTAGGTCATAGCAGATCAATGGCTGGATTCTCCACTCTTTGTATTCTACAATCAGGTTTTTTAATCCTCTGGTATAGTATCGATCCTCTTCGGCAAAAGTGAAAAGGTGTCTTTTATCGTAATGCTTATGGTTCCCATCAGGGAATACCCAATAAAGCCTATTCCTATAAACCCCACGGCCGGACATGACCATCATGCTCCCGCAAATACAAGACCCGGACTTGATGGCAAGGTCCTTCATCCAATCGAGTGTAGGTTGACCTTTTGGTTCAGAATAGCCCTTTACATTCATGGAAAAGCCAGTTGTAAAGGTTTCAGGAAGGATTATGACATCGGTTTTGGAATGACCTTTGATCAGCCGGGATAGTTTTTCCCGGTTCTTTTCAGGATCCTCCCAAAAAAGGTCTACCTGAAAAAGACTGATTTTCAGATCTGACATATTATCTCAGCTGCTCTTTCAAGGGTTTCATCCTTCTTCGCAAAGCAGAACCGAAGAACCTTTTCATCCTTCCTGCTTGAGAAAAAAACGGAGATGGGAATAGATGCAATCCCGTTCTCAACCGTTAGTTTTTTCGCGAAATCAACGTCCTTTTCCTCGCTGATACCCTTATAGGATAATAATTGAAAATAGGTACCGCCAGCTGGGCTCCATTCAAATCTTGATCCTTTGATCAGAGAAAGGAATTTATTCCTTCTTTTTTCATAATAGGTGGGAAGATCCAGGTATTCCTTTCTGTTTTGGATGAAATCTGCGTAGCCCAACTGAGTAGGGGTATGGGTGCAAAAAGTCACGAACTGATGGATCTTTCTGAATTCTCTGGAAAGTTCCTCGGGAGCTATGCAATATCCCACCTTCCAGCCAGTTGCATGAAAGGTTTTTCCCAGGGATGCGATGAAAAGGCTTCTAGCCCGAAGAGATTCATTACCCAGGACAGTCTGATGGGTCTTTCCGTCAAAAACAATGTGCTCGTAGACCTCGTCACTGATGACCTTCAGATCATTGCTCTCTGCGATCTCAGCAAGAGTGTTAAGATCGGCCTCATCCAGAATTGCCCCGGTAGGATTGTGGGGATTATTGATGATCAGCATCTTGGTTTTGGCGCTTATTTTTTGCTTTACCTGGTCCCAGTCCACTGAAAAATCCGGATAGGACAATTCAATGGGAACAGGAATTCCTCCCGAAAGCTCTATTGCCGGAACATAGGAATCATAGGCCGGTTCAAAAATTATGATCTCATCACCAGGGTTCGTAAATGCTGTAATTGCGCAAAAGAGTGCCTCTGTAGCACCAGATGTAACGGTAATCTCCTTGTCGGGATCAAAATAGACCCCATAGTCATTTTCTGTTTTTTGGGAGATTGCCTGCCTGAGCTTTGGGTGCCCCATGGGTGGAGAGTATTGATTATATCCTCTTTCCATATACCTGTTGACCATTGAGATCAGCTTTTCGGAAGGGCTAAAATCCGGGAATCCTTGACTGAGATTGATGGCTCCATGCTCTTCAGCCAGGCCCGACATGACCGCGAAGATCGTGGTCCCTACGTTTGGTAGTTTGGATTGGGTCATTTGCGGAAGGTCAGACTCTGTTTGGGAATTTCATGTTATAGCCAACCTTCACTTTTCCTCTAGAAATATTGTTCAATCTTGATTTGAGCAATCGCTTTTTTAAGGGGCCCAGATGGTCGGTAAACAAAATGCCTTCGATGTGATCGTATTCATGTTGGATGATCCTTGCTTGCAGCCCGGTGAATTCTTCCTCATGCTCTTCCCAATGTTCATCAAAGAACCTCAATCTTACGCTTGGTTCCCTTTCCACATCCTCCCTGATATCCGGAATACTCAGGCAGCCTTCTTCGAAAGCCCAGGGCGACCCCTCTTCCTCTACGATCCTGGGATTTACAAATACCCTTTTAAAACCGATCAATTCTTCCTCCCCCATAGGTTCTCCATCAATGACAAATAATCTCAGACTCTTACCTATCTGAGGGGCTGCCAACCCAACACCATTCGCATTGTACATGGTATCAAACATATCTGATACCAATTCTGAGATATCAGAATTTACCTTGATACTCTCACACTTCATTCGCAGAACAGGATCCCCATATGCAACGATCGGATAGATCATAATTGTTTTTGAAGTAAATAATCCTGTAAAATAATCACTGCGGAGGTTTTATCCAGATTTCCTTTTTCTCTTCTGTACTTCTTTTTCGTATTACCCATTATCATGCTCTGTTCCGCAATTTTTGAAGTAAATCGTTCGTCTACTGAGGAAATTAATATCTCCGGAAAATCCTTTTTGAAGTTCTGCTTGAACTTTTCAATTTCTCCAGAGCTATGGGTTTTCTCTCCTTTCAGATCCTTCGGCTCTCCAAGGACCACCTCCTCAACATCTTCTGATCTGAAATAGTTTTTTAGAAATTCAATGAGTTCTTCTGTTTGTACAGTGGTCAGGGGGGTAGCGATAATCTTCAATGGATCCGTAACTGCCAATCCAGTTCTTTTGGTGCCATAATCAATGGCAAGGATCCTCCCCATTAATTTTTCAGGAGGTTCGATCCTATCATTTCCCTGACTGATCTTTCCAATCCGACCGCCTTTGGGAAAAAATGGTCATTTTCTATTCTCGAGTGCTTCCTTAGATCCTTTTCAAATCTTTTCAGCTCCCAGAAGATCACCTTTTCAGAAACCGAGCAATCATCCGGGCAATAGAAATCACTTGTTAACGCTCTTATTCCTTCCATCTCGTCATCCTCTTCGAGGTGTTCAAGGGCAATCTGGTTAATGCTTTGTTCTGGTTTTAAAAAATGGATCAGACCGGGATTCCCCTTGCCCTTTTCAAGATCATTTAAGAAAAGAACATAATCGAAAACTTCTGACTCTTCTTTCTTGATATGGCCCACAAAATCATCGTAGAAAAGTGGAAAAAGAAGCTTGAGGTCCTTTCCGATATTCGGATCCACAAACTTTTTAGGCTCTATCCCCTTGATCAGCTTTAAGAGAAATGGGAGTTTTTCCTGAATAAAGAACCTGTGGACCTGTTTAAGATGCAGGATCATACTGGACATCCTGAATTGAGGATTTTCCTTCCAGTCAACCGGATCAAAGGATTTCAGGTCATCTATATGTTTTAGAAACCAATCCTTATCCAGATTATGGTTCTCGCAAATGTGAGAGACTTTTTTATCCTCAATGGAGGGGAACATTATCCCTAATTGATAAAAGGCAAACCCAAGATCAGGGTCTTTTGTTATTATTTCACCTATTTGAGAATCCAGCATTTTTTCCATCTAAAAGTCCCTGTTCAAAATTACTTAAATTATTTTTGACCTATTAGCATTTAGTTTCTGATGTCCATAAAAAATTCAAGATTTACCATCTTCCTTTTGCTTCTGGCTAGCACGGCAATTGGCCTTGTTATTGGTGCCCGATTTCCTTCTGATCCCGATGATCAGGAATTGTCAAAGTCGATCGGGAACCTGAAGGAGATCCTTTACTACATCGAAAAGGACTATGTAGATACCGTCAACCTTGACAAACTCACAGAATATGGGATTCAGCAAATGCTTGAAGAGTTGGATCCCCACTCGGTTTATATCCCACCCAGGGAATTGGAGATGGTTCAAAGCGAGCTAAGAGGAAACTTTGAAGGTATTGGTATTGAATTCAGCTTGCTTGAGGATACGGTTTATGTGGTTACACCCCTCACCGGAGGTCCATCAGAAAAGATAGGTATCAGGGCCGGTGATCGGATCATAAGGGTGGATGGTGAAAATTTTGCAGGGATCAATCTTAAAAACTCTGATGTGATAAATACCCTGAGGGGGGAGAAGGGTTCTGAAGTTCTTTTGAGCATAAAAAGGAGAGGAGTTAAAGGCTTGCTTGATTTTCCAGTTGTCAGAGATAAAATTCCTACCCATTCCATGGAGGTGGCATTTATGGCTGATGATGAAACCGGATTTATAAAGCTTACAAGATTTTCATCCACTACTTTCAATGAATTCAAAGAGGCCCAGGCAAAACTTCTTGGAATGGGGATGAAAAACCTGATCCTTGACCTAAGAGATAATCCTGGGGGATATTTGGACAGGGCCGTAAATATTGCGGATGAGTTTATTTCCAGCAAAAAAGTGATCGTATTCACAAAATCGAAAAGCGGTAAGTATGATCAGAAACTTTACTCTGGAAGAAAAGGAGATTTCGAGGAGGGGAAACTCATAATCCTGGTGAACGAAGGTAGTGCATCAGCTTCCGAGATCGTTTCTGGTGCGGTTCAGGATCATGATAGAGGCCTTGTGATCGGTAGAAGGACTTTTGGAAAAGGACTTGTCCAACAACCTATACCCTTAAGGAACCAGGGTGAACTCAGGCTTACCATATCAAGGTACTACATTCCAAGTGGAAGGAGTATCCAAAAGCCCTATTCGGACGGGAACCGGGATTATTCTTTAGATATCATGAATCGTTATCAAAAAGGTGAGTTCTTCCATAAGGACAGCATTGAGCTACCTGATAGCCTTTTATTCTATACTGACAATGGTCGGAAGGTTTTTGGTGGGGGTGGGATCATGCCGGATGTATTTGTAGCTCAGGATACATCAGACTGGTCCAGGACTCTTGGAAGGATTTACGCAAAAAATCTTCTTAGGGAGTTCTCGTACAAATACACAGAAAAGAATAAAAAGCGTTTGAAAGCGATCGAGTTCAAGAATTACAGTAAGGAATTTGAGTTGAGTAACTCAGAGTATTCCGAGTTCCTGGATCTTGTCGAGAAAAGCGGAATTGAGGTTAAAGGCAAGGAACTTGAAAAATCCGAATCAAGGATTAAACTGGAGCTTAAGGCCTTCATTGCAAAAAGCATATATGGGAATGAGTTCTTTTACCAGATCTATTTTCAGGGTGATGACATATATCAAACCGCTCTTCAAAGTGTTTCAAGGGTCGAGGAATATTTAGCAAAAAGCAACTAGCATGTT
Source organism: Cytophagales bacterium (assembly GCA_028279065.1). GTDB lineage: Bacteria > Bacteroidota > Bacteroidia > Cytophagales > CCMP332 > JANQHS01. The sequence goes on along the minus strand of JANQSY010000099.1, from coordinate 979 downwards.
TTATCATAAGCTGGGAAAGATCCCACCAAAAAGACATACGCAATTCAGAAAAGAGAATAAGGAACTGTATTCTGAAGAACTGGTAAGTTCAAAGGGGTTTTCAGGGATCTACTCAAATCTTTATCATTATGAGATCCCTACACGGATCGAGAAATTAGGAAAATCTGAAGATTTCGCATGGGAACTTTCTCAAGACAAGGACCTCAAGCCCACACACCTGAACACCAGTAATTTCGGAAAGACAGGAGTTGACTTCCTTTACGGAAGAAGATATCTGATGGTCAACAATGACGTAGCTATTGCCATATGTAATCCTGAAAATTTGGAAATGGATTACTTCTACAAGAATGGAGAATGCGATGAGATAATATTCATCCATGAGGGAAGTGGGATCCTTCATACCCAATTGGGAACAATTGAATTCAAAAAATGGGACTATCTGGTTATCCCCAGAACCATCATTTACAGGTTAGAGCTTAAAGAAGAATCCAGGTTGTTGGTTGTGGAATCGAGTTCCCCGATCGAAACTCCCAATAAATACAGGAATGAGTTGGGTCAATTGGAAGAACACTCTCCCTTTTGTGAAAGGGATATCCGTCCGCCTCAGGATCTCGTAACCAATACAGAAGAAGGGGATTATCTTGTCAAGGTGAAAAAGCTTGGGAGGCTACATTCCTTCAGTTACAGGACCAGCCCTTTCGATGTGGTTGGTTGGGATGGTTTCCTTTGGCCCTATGCGTTCAATATTCTTGATTTTGAGCCTTTAACGGGTCGGATACATCAGCCCCCTCCCATCCACCAGACTTTTCAGGCTTGGAATTATGTTATATGCTCTTTCGTGCCAAGGCTTTTTGATTACCATCCCCTGGCCATTCCGGCACCTTATAACCATAGCAATATCGATTCCGACGAAGTTCTTTTTTATACCGAAGGGAATTTCATGAGTAGAAGGGGTATCGATAAGGGCTCATTCACGCTT
>JANQSY010000096.1 GCA_028279065.1 Cytophagales bacterium | reverse complement strand
TAATTTTTGAACCAAACTGACCATTTCCCAGAGGCTATAGCCTTTGCATAAAGGCGATTTTTGCCAATTTTCAAAATGGTCTCATTTCTTAAATATTAGCTTCTTTTGGGAGCCGTTTTTTTGGATAAAACAAGTCTAATGTGCTTGTAGAGTCCTTTATCGCATGTTTTTGACATTTTTAATTTTTGACCCAAACTGACCATTTTCCAAAAAGTTAAAGAAAAGAAGCAGGTCATCATTAAAATTGATGGCAAGGAAATCAAGACCACCGAGGGCACCAACCTTGTAAAAGCGGCGGAAGAGAACGGAATTTTCATTCCGTCACTTTGCTATTATGAACACATAGACCCACCGCTGGGTACTTGCAGGGTCTGTACCTGCAAGATCAACGGCTGGGATGCTCCTGCATGCACTGCCAGGGCTAAGGACGGCATGAAGGTGGAAGTCGATACTGAACCGTTGAGGGACACCAGGAAAGCAATAGTCGAAATGATGTTCAGCGAGGGAAACCATTTTTGCCCTGGCTGCGAAAAGAGCGGTGATTGTGATCTTCAGCACATGGGCTATGAAATGGGCGTTTCACGGTCACGATTCCCTCACCTGTTTAAGGATAGATTGATCGATTTCAATCCAAGGAGGATGGTGATAGAACACAATCGTTGTGTCAAATGCCATAGGTGCGTCGAAGAAGTCATAACGGATGAGGGGAAAAAGGTCTTCTCTTTTGTGAATCGAGGTAATGAAACGGTGGTTGGAATAGATTATGAACAGGAGAAGAAACTTACGAAAGAGCAGGCAATCAATGCCATGCATATATGTCCAACCGGTGCAATTCTGGTGAGAGGCCAAAGCCTTGCAAGACCTTTTGGAGACAGGAAATATGATATGTTCTCGGCTCAGAAGGCGGCAAAAGAGGAAGAGGCCACACCCAAGACAAAAAAGAGTGCCAAGAAGAAAACCATTGCCACCATCTCTCTTGCTGGCTGTTTTGGTTGCCATATGTCCATGCTAGACATAGACCTTGGTCTGCTTGATCTGATCGAGGTGGTGGAATTCAACAAGTCTCCGATCAATGACATCAAGGAGTTCACTAAGCAATGTGATCTGGGACTCATCGAAGGAGGATGTTGCAATAGTGAAAACGTGGAAGTCCTTCAGGAATTCCGGAAAAAGTGTGACATCCTTGTGAGCCTTGGGGAATGTGCGATCTGGGGAGGTTTGCCGGCCATGAGGAATACCATTCCTCTTGGAGAATGTCTTGAGGAATCATACCTGAATGGAATGACCAGCGAAGCCGGCGAAACTATTATTCCTTATAGCCAGGATCTTCCCAAGATCCTTGATAAGGTTTACCCAAATAATGAGATAGTCAAGGTGGACTATTTCATCCCTGGTTGCCCACCTGATGCCAATCATATCTGGAAGGTGGTGAAGAACCTGTTGTTTGGAGATCATTATTCAGTTCTATACTCAGAATTCAAATACGACTAGCATGGAAAGAAAGATTGTTATCGATCCGGTTACCAGGGTTGAGGGTCATGGAAGGGTGACCGTCCACCTTGACAAACAAGGAAAAGTAGAGAACGCCTTTTTCCACATTGTTGAATTCAGAGGGTTTGAAAGATTTATTCAGGGCCACCCCTATTGGGAAGCACCCCTCCTGGTTCAAAGATTATGTGGTATTTGTCCGGTAAGCCACCATCTTGCTGCAGCAAAGGCAATCGATCAAATAGCCGGGCTTGATCCTGAGGACCTCTCCCCTACAGCGACAAAGCTTCGTCGACTGCTTCATTTTGGTCAGGTATTTCAATCACATGCTTTGCATTTCTTTTACCTGGCTTCTCCCGATCTGCTCTTTGGCCTTGATGCGCCACGGGAGAAAAGGAATGTCGTAGAAGTTGCTATTAGCAATAAGGAACTGGCAAAGAAGGGTATCCTGATGAGGAAATTTGGTCAGGAGGTGATCAAAGCAATAGCTGGAAAGAAGATACACGGGATTGCCGCAGTTCCCGGCGGAGTACATAAAACCCTTTTTGAAGACGAAAGGCAGGAGTTCCTTACCGAAGGAGACATTCCTTCAGTGTATACAATGATAACCTGGACCAAGGAAATGGTGGATTTCATTAAATCCTACCATAACCAGAATTATAAGTGGCTTGATGAGTTTGCAAGCTTCCCATCTGGACACCTTGGGCTGGTGACTCCCAAGGGAGAACTGGAGCTTTACGAAGGAAGGATGAGGGCCATCGATGCTGATGGAAACAAAACTCTAAATGATGTCCCTACTGATGATTACATCAAATACTTCACTGAGGGAGTTGAGAAATGGTCTTACATGAAATTTCCCTATCTCTTGGATTATGGCCGGGATAAAGGATGGAATCGGGTTGGCCCCCTTGCACGGCTTAATGTGGCAGATCGCATCTCAACTCCATTGGCCCAGAAGGAACTGGAGGAGTTCAAGTCCTACTCTGGAAACAAGCCCTGCAACAGCACCATGCACTCACATTGGGCTAGACTTATTGAGATGCTCTATTGTGCTGAAGAAATGAAGATCCTGCTTGAAGATGAAAGCATACTTGGTGAAGACCTCCTCCGGGAAGGTACCAGAAGGCCTGAAGGAATAGGGATAATCGAGGCACCAAGAGGCACTTTGATCCATCACTACCAGGTTGATAAAAAGGGAATGATCACCAAATGCAACCTGATCGTTTCCACCACCCATAACAACGAAGCAATGAACCAGGCTGTTAAATGGGTTTCTAAAAAAGTCCTGGACAAAAAAAAGGAGATCTCCGAGGGCATGTTGAACCAGGTAGAGATCGCCATAAGGGCATTTGACCCTTGCCTAAGCTGCGCAACCCATGCCTTGGGGAAAATGCCATTAAAAATGGAGGTTTTTGATTCGGAGGACAGATTGATCTTGGAAAAGGAAAAAAACACATTATGAGACCTGTAGAACTCAATTCTAGCCGTACTGTACTTATAGGAATCGGCAATAGCAGCAGGTCTGATGATGGTATGGGCTGGGCCTTTGTGGAAGATATCGAAAAGAGCTCCTCGTTCAAGGGGTTGAGTTATTTGCGCTATCAGCTTCAAATCGAAGATGCGGACCTTATAAAGGAGTTCGATCATGTGATATTCGTAGACTCCACCCAGGAGATCACTGAAGCAGGATACTACTGGAAAGAATGCAAGCCTGGAGATGAGATCGAGTTTTCGACACATGCCCTATCACCAAATACTGTCCTTGGTCTTTGCGAACAGGTTTACAAAAGAACCCCAAGGTCCTTCATTCTTGGAATTCAGGGTTACGATTGGGAATTAAAGGAAGGCATCAGCGACAAAGCCAGAGAAAATCTTGATAATGCTCTAAAGGGGTTTAAAGAAAGATTTTTGGATGATTCTCAGTACATCGCTGCTTAAGTATCCTTCAGTGTAAGAAATCGACCAAAAAAAAAAGCCCAAAAAACTAACCTAATGGCCACTTTTGCGTATTAAACGTAAAATTCAACGAGAAACCACAATTTTGCAGGGTAAAACCTGACAAATGACTTAATGTCGAGGGCTACTATTAGGCAATCTTACCGATTTTTTCTGCTCGCTGCTTGTACACTGATTTCGTTTGGAAATCTTAATGGGCAAAGTATTGCCAATCTTGAAGGCGTAGTTCCCAAGCAAAAACAGGCAATCGCTTTGGATTACATTTCTGAAGGTGCTGGAGCTAGTCATACACTTGGATTTTTCTTCTTCGATATCGATACCGATAAGGACGGAACTCCTGATTTCCTGGAAATAGCAAGCGCAGATGACCTGGATGGCGATGGACTTAGCAATGGAGTAGACCCTGATGACGATAATGATGGCATTCCAGATGGTGCTGATACCCAGCCAGGAGGGATAAATTCCATGCCGGGTTCTTACTTCAGAAATGGTACAAATGCAGAAGCAAGCGGCGCAACGCCAGGAGATTATTGGCAGTATGTACCGAATAGCCTGATCACTACAGGAAAGTATGCAGGATATTTTGAGCATCCCGGGGCCTATCTCTACGTGGACAATGACATGGATAGCATTCCCGATGTCCTCGAATATTCCACAAATGACTTTCCTCCTTTTGCTCTTGATACCGGGCACTTTGTTAATCATGTCCTCTTGGGCCCATTTCCTACCCTTCTGGGGGACTGGCTTTATTCAGGTTCCCCAGGTTCGGTGGACAAGATCAAGTATCATACCTTAGGAAAAACCATATTCTATCTCTGCGACGACGATGGAGGAAGCAGCCCATCCTCGTCATACTCTTCTAACAGCCCCTATTTTCCAGAGATTAATGATATTTCCGGGGCTCGAAACAACCAGGTTGATTATAATATCTACGGAACGTCTGATCCAAACAGTCCCAAGATCCCAACTGAAGTATTTGGAACCGATATGGAAGGTTTGGATTACTTTCGATATAGGTGGTTTGAAAACCAAATTAATGAGAAGCGAGAAATAGTGTTTTTTGTTACAACCTATTGGAATTCAGGTGGTTCTGCAACAAACACTTTCTACTCCATTCCTGAACTAAACCAGATGGGTCCTCCATTTTCAACAAATAGGAATGGAGCGACAACAGGAGATGAGTTTGGGGGCTGGGTTGGTCAAAATGACTGGTACCCGCATTTTCAAAACACCTCTGATCATGATGCATTGGCAGCTGGGGTATTCGGCGCAGGAACAACCTGGGCGATGATTGCATCCGCTCCCACAAATGGAACAAGCCCGGTCGCTATCAATCCGGCAAACCAACCTTGGGTGGACCTATATGAAAACTGGCGGGAAGATCGTCAAATAATCCAGTATAGTGCGGTTTCTGATATTCTAAATAATGCCCCGACTGGAACAACAGCCAGGTTTTTGGCCAGATATGGCTATGATATCACAACGGATAATCAAAATATAATTATAAGAGCCGGGAATGGGAAGAATCCTGCCTTCTTGATATCAGAAATGGAAGGTGACACGAACAGCTATTTTATCGGTGTGGAGGATATTGTTGGAGACCGGGATTATGATGACGTTACTTTTTATTTCACATTTTTTGCCGGAGTACAAATGGCCGGCTTTCTTGAGAGCTACTATGAGGTTGGTCAGTGCTTCGATACCATTTCATATGTGGCCACATTTAGAAACTCGGGAACTGCTGATGCTACCAGTGTGATATTTGATCTCACACCTGATGCCAATAGCTCATTGGTCGTGGGCTCCGTGCAGACATCACAAGGCTCGGTTTCAATAGGAAATACCGTAGGTGATGTAGCCGTACAAGTAAATGCCGGAACTATTGCTCCCGGGGACTCTGTAAAGGTAAGATTCAGGGTGGGATTCAATCAGGCTATTTACCCTGGTGTGAATACACTGTCAACACAAGGATCGATTTCTGGAAGTAACTTCACCACTATACTGACCACTGACAGGAACGGGACCACTTCTTTCGCCCCTACTGTAACAAGCCTTGACAGCATATTGATCATGCCTATTACCGGACCAGCTGATACCAGCCTGGCTCTCGGAAATTCATGCGATCTCAACCTCCCGGATTTTAGGGGACAAGTATCAGTTGATAACTTTTGTCCCCCTTTGACCTTGGTCCAAACCCCGGCACCTGGATCCAGCATAACCGCCTTTACCCCGATCAATATAAATGTTCAGGATAATAACGGTCGGGCCAACAACTGGAATTTCAATGTTACCCCCTTCGATACGGTTCCTCCGAATGTTATTGTGAAGAACATCACCCTCCCGATTGGCCCTGGAGGATTTACTGTTATTACTCCTGATTCAATTGATAATGGAACAAATGATAATTGTGGACCATTTTCCAGAACAGTAAGTCAGGATACCTTTCGCTGTACAGACCTGGGAGCCAATGGAGTTTACCTCATTGCAGTCGATACGGCTGGAAACCGGGATTCCGCAATGGCCACTGTAACTGTGATTGACATGGAAGTTCCGGTTGTGGTTACACAGAACATCAATGCCTATCTAGGAGTAGCAGGAAACGTGGTTATTACTCCGGCAATGGTAAATAACGGAAGTACCGACAACTGCGGTATCGCATCCCTTTCATTAAGCACCAACTTCTTTACCTGTGGGAATATTGGACCAAACAATGTTACCCTTACCGTGACCGATGTCAATGGTCTTAGCAATTCTGGCTCAGCGATCGTGACGGTGATCGACTCGATCAAGCCGACGGTTTCCACCTCTAATGTGACCGCTTATCTGAATAATGTAGGTATAGCAAACGTCACCCCAGTGGATATTGATAACGGATCCTCGGATAACTGCGGGATCCTTGCTCTTAGTCTCAGCAAGTCTTTCTTTAATTGCGGTGACACCGGCATAAACACCGTCTATCTTACTATTACCGATATCAACGGCAATATCGATTCAGCCTCTGCAATAGTGACGGTGGTGGATACGGTTTCACCCACAGTGAACACCACCAGTGTATCGGTTCCACTAGGTGCTGGAGGAACCGTTACGGTCTCCCCCATGGTGATCAATAATTTTTCATTTGACAATTGTGGGATTGACAGTATGCAACTGGTACCGAACACCTTTACCTGCGCTGATGTTGGACCAAACCCTGTTGTATTAACCGTATACGATGTTAGTGGGAATAGCAAGAGTGGAAATGCGATCATTACTATCCAGGATACCACCTCTCCGAATGTGGTTACTCAAAATATTACGGTCTATCTGAACACGGGTGGCACAGTCAGCATCACTCCCGCTGATGTGAACAATGGTACTTCAGATCCTTGTGGGATAGCCAGCTTGAGTCTTTCACAAAATACATTCAATTGTGGTGACTTGGGTCCAAACACCGTAACACTGGTAGCAACCGATAACAACTCCAATACCAAGGGTGGAACTGCTATTGTTACCGTTTTGGATACTATAAGCCCGAATGCGATGGCACAAAACAGAACTGTCTATCTGAATCCCGCAGGATTTGTTGTGGTTTCTCCGGGACTAATTGATAATGGATCTAATGATGCATGTGGAATTGACAGTCTGGCCCTGGTTCCAGACACCTTCCGTTGTGCTAATATCGGTCCAAACAATGTCAGCTTACTTGCTTTTGATGCAAGCGGAAACTCCGACGCAGCTCCTGCTACAATAACAGTTTTGGATACGGTAAGCCCAAATGCAATAGCCCAAAATATTACCGTCTATCTTGACCCAACAGGAAATGTTACGGTCAATCCGGCCCTTGTGAACAACGGCTCTACCGATGCCTGCGGAATAGCATCGTTTGCTATTTCACCAAATACCTTCAACTGTGCGAACGTGGGTCCCAATGGTGTAACACTGACAGTCACGGATAATAACGGAAATTCGGATATGGCCACTGCAACGGTCACGGTTCTCGACACTGTAGGTGCCAATGTGATGACACAGAACATTACAGTCTATTTAAATGCCCTGGGGAATGTAAGCATTGTTCCTGCCGATGTGAACAATGGCACAGTGGATGCCTGTGGGATCTCTGGCCTTTCGCTTTCGCAAAACAATTTTGACTGCTCGCATATAGGTGCCAACACAGTAACCCTCACTGCAACTGACAATAACTCAAATGTGAGCACTGGCACTGCAATCGTCACTGTATTGGATACGGTTAGTCCCATGGCCTCGGGGCAAAACATCACCCTTTACCTCGATCCTTCAGGAATGGTTGCCCTTGATCCCGCGTTAGTGGACAATGGATCTACCGATGCCTGTGGAATAGACAGCCTGGCTGTTACCGTGGACACATTTTTCTGTCCCGATGTTGGGCCAAATTCTATTGACCTTGTTGCTTTTGATGCAAGTGGCAATTCTGATAATGCGTCTATAACAGCTACGGTACTTGATACAGTAGACCCTGTGGTGATCACCCAGAACATCAACCTCTACCTGGATGCAAGCGGAAATGCTACCCTGGGGCCTGCACAGATTGATAATGGTTCAAATGATGCCTGCGGGATCTCAGCACTTGGTGTTTCTCCAAATTCCTTTGGCTGCGGTGACCTCGGTCCAAATGGGGTGACTTTAACGGTAACAGATAATAATGGAAACAGCAAAACCGGAAACGCGACTGTAACAGTGATTGACACGGTTGGTGCGACTGTTGTCACACAGAATATCACCATTTACCTTGATGCCAGCGGGAACGCGTCTATTGTAGCCGCGGATATAGATAATGGATCTTCGGATGCCTGCGGAACTGTAAGTTTGAGTGCTGCTCCGACTGCATTCACCTGTGCAGACATTGGTCCCAACAATGTGGTATTGACCGTAACCGATGGATCCTCAAATTCCAGGAATGGAAACGCTATTGTAACTGTTTTGGATACCATCAGCCCAACCGCTTCCTCTCAAAATCTGACTGTTTATCTCGATGCCGGAGGAAACGCAACTATCACTGCGGCAATGCTGGATAATGGTTCTTCAGATGCCTGTGGTATTGCCTCATTGACCGCGGACCAATCAAGCTTTGATTGTTCCGACCTTGGTCCCAATTCCATAACGCTAACAGCCACAGATAACAATGGAAACTCGGATCAGTCCATATCTACTGTTACTGTTCTTGATACAATTAGTCCGATTGTTTCTGCACAAAATATTAACCTCTATCTGGATGCATCAGGAAATGCCACCCTGGCCCCTGGACTCGTTGATAACGGTTCAAGTGATGCTTGTGGGATCTCAGCAAGATCTGTTTGGCCAAACAGCTTTTCATGTTCTGATGTTGGTCCGAACGGTGTGACTTTGACCGTTACGGACAATAATGGAAATCCAAAATCCGGTACCGCAGTGGTTACAGTAGTTGATACCGTCTCTCCAACCGTAATAACTCAAGGCGTTAATGTTCCATTGGATGCCAATGGTATTGCTGTAATCAATGCCTCAGCCATAAATAATGGATCAAACGATGCCTGTGGAATAGCATCTATCACTTCGGATCCAGATACCTTCACATGTCTTGAAACCGGACCACAGACAGTAACCCTCTTCGTGACTGATGTAAATGGAAACACCGGAACGGCACAGGAGACGGTGATCATTATTGAGACAGTCCCTCCCATTGCTGTTGCACAAAATATCAATGCATACTTAGATGCCTCTGGCAAGGTTACAATCACAGGGGCTGAAATCGATGGAGGGTCCTCTGATAATTGTGCCCTGGGACCAATGGTTGCTAAGCCGGATAGCTTTGATTGCAGCAATATTGGTCCGAATAATGTTTGGTTGGTTGTTTCCGATCTTTTCGGGAGTAAGGACTCTGCCTTGTCTACCGTAACCGTTTTTGATACGATTGGCCCGACAGTCAACACCCAACCTGCAGTTTTGTTTTTAGATGGAACCGGAAATGCTGTTTTATCGCCCTGGCAGGTAGATAACGGGTCTTCTGATGTGTGTGGAATAGCCACCAGGTCTGTATTCCCAAATACTTTTAGTTGTGCCGATACTGGATCAAATACTGTGGTACTTACTGTGACAGATATTTATGGTAATTCCCGTTCCAGTTCCGAAGTGGTAATTGTTCGGGACACTATTGATCCCGTTCCTCAAACAAGAAATATAGATGCCTACCTGAATTTTTCAGGCCTGGTAACAGTAGACGCAGACTCCGTGGACAATGGTTCAAGTGATGAATGCGGAATTTCCAGTAAGCTACTCAATCCGTCCTCATTTAACTGTTCAATGGTTGGACCCAATTCCGTGCTCCTGTTTGTTTCTGATCCAAGCGGCAATATTGCAGCTCAATCAGCCATAATCAACGTGATCGACACCTTCCCTCCAATTGTATTCACGCAAAACCATACAGCCTATTTAGATGCATCCGGCCAGGTAACCATCCAAGGGTCGGACGTAGATGGTGGCTCTGTAGACGTATGTGGTGTCGACACCTTGACCGTTTCCCCCAATACTTTTAATTGTGGGAACATTGGCTTGAATTCTGTCACACTCACGGTAACCGATCTCAGTGGAAATACCAATACCGGACCAGCCTCTGTTACTGTATTAGACACGGTTTCTCCTCAGGTAATTACACAAAACATTTCAATTTATCTGGACCAAAATGGCCTTGCCATACTCACCCCGGGAATGATTGATAACGGGTCCATAGAAGCATGTGGAATTGCAAGTTCAAGCCTGGATATAGATTCATTCTTCTGCTCAGATATTGGGCCAAATACCGTCACCCTAAGCATTACAGATGTACATGGAAATATGGGCAGTGGTACCGCAACGGTTACAGTGTTGGATACTGTGAGCCCCTCCCTTTCCACACAAAATCTAACGGTGTACCTGGATAATTCAGGTTCTGCCTCAGTTGTTGCTGATTCAGCGGATAATGGAAGCACGGATGCCTGTGGTGTCGCGTCTTTTTCTTTGGCCCAGACCACATATAACTGTTCAGATCTTGGAGCCAATAACATTCAATTCACGGCTACAGATGTAAATGGGAATAGTTCGAGCATCCAGGTTGTCATCACAGTCCTGGATACGATCTCTCCCAACCCAATAGCGCAGGACCTGACAATCTATCTGGATAATTCGGGCAGTGCTCAAATCTCAAGCAGCCAGGTTGATAACGGAACGAGTGATAACTGTGGATTCACTCTCTCTCTAAGTGATTCATTGTTCAATTGTGGAGATACAGGGGTCAATTCAATACAACTGATCGCCGTTGATCAAAGCGGCAATTCAGCGATAGATCTTGCAAACATTACGGTCTTGGATACCATCTCTCCCACTCTGTCCCTGGTTCAACCTATGGTCTTTCTGGATGCCAATGGACAGGGAAGTGTAACCCAGGCCGATATTGACATTGGAAGCACCGATAATTGTTCTATTGGCCCTTTAATGATCAGTCAAAGCTCTTTTGATTGCTCCGAGGTTGGAGTGGTCACAATCCAGGTTTCTGCTTTGGATCCAAGTGGGAATATATCCACCCAATCACTTGATGTGACAGTAGGTGATACTATTTCTCCTTCAATCACCTGTCCGGCAGATATATCTGTAAATAATGACTTGGATACCTGCGGCGCCCTGGTCTCAATAAGTCTTCCTTTGAATTCAGATAACTGTGCTGTCCTTTCCTTCTCGAACGATTATACTTCAGGACCGGATGCCACTGGTTTTTATCCGGTTGGAATAACGGATGTTGTTTATACCATTGATGATGTCAACGGCAATCAAAGTTCCTGCTCATTCCAGGTTGAGGTCATAGATGATCAGGTTCCAGGCCAGGCTTTGGCAGGGAACGATGCCATTGTTTGTAAGCCTGATTACATCATGGATGCAACTGCTCCTTCCAACGGTGTGGGCTCATGGAGCCTGGCCTCTGGGGCAGGAAATATTACCGACCCCCTTGATCCAAAAACCACTGTAGATCAGCTTGGTTTGGGCACAAACCTTTTTGTTTGGACCGTTCCCGGACCATGTACAACCAATCGTGACACCGTATCGGTTGAGTTGGTGTTGTTGACCGTGGAAGCAGGAAATGATACCACAGTGCTCGATGGTGAGATCCTCCAGCTCAATGCGACAACCAATATTGGAGACAATGGAGACTATTCGTGGAGCCCGGATCTGGGTCTTGATAATCCAAGCATACCTGATCCAATACTCACTGCCATCCAAACCACCTCCTATGTAGTGACCTTCACAGACAATACCGGTTGCTCAAATGAAGACAGTATACTGGTGACGGTAAGCGAGGTGAAACTGGTAGATCCAATTGGCGGATTTAGCCCGGATAATGACGGGATCAATGATTATTGGAGGATCAGAGGTATCAATGACTTTCCGGATAATAAGGTGACGGTTTATAACCGTTGGGGCAATCTGGTCTATTCCCAACAGGGTTATAATAATCTGGATAAGATCTTTGATGGAACCGCGAATCAATCAGGCTCATGGGGTTCCGGAGAATTGCCTGAAGGGACCTATTATTATACTATTGATCTTGGAAACGGAGGCGAACCGATCTCAGGATATGTAGTTCTAAAACGTTGATTTGAATATCAAGAAGACCATATCGAATCTGTTTCTTCCGGTTATCGTTGGAATGTTGTTCTGCACCATGGCCATAGGCCAGCAAACGCCTCAGTTGACCCAGTTCAACTTCAATCCAATGATCTATAATCCTGCCTATGCTGGATTTGAAAAGGACAAGGCATTGATGTTTACCTACAGGAGGCAATGGGCAAGCGTGGAAGGAACCCCTACCACGGTATTCGTCAGTGGAGCGACCAGACTCAAAAATGAACGCCACGGATTAGGAGCCACTATTCTTTCAGATAACTTCGGGGTTTCCTCGACCACAGGTCTTAGCGTAAATTATTCATATAAGATCTTTAAGGATTCCGCAGATTATACGGATCAATGGGATTATTCCAAACTTCAGCTCTCTATCGGGATATCTGCAGGTTTGGAATTCTATAGCGAAGATTATACCCAACTGGAGGTATCTAATGATCCAAACTTTGACAGTGATGTTCAGTTCATGACTCCAGGAGCTGGAATCGGGGTCTACTTTGCCTACAAAAATTTCTTCGGAGGAATTTCAAGCCCAAAAGTCGTCTCCACAACGGTTAATGCTCCGGACGGCACAGAATTCAACCGTAGAAATCACTGGTATTTGGCAGCCGGAAAGATCTTTCCTATAAATGATGACTTGAAGATCAAAGGAAGTTTTCTTGCGAAAGACGTATCCGGAGGTCCAGCACAAATAGATTTCCTTGCCAATGCTCTGATAAAGGATGCCCTTGAGCTCGGAATGAGTTATAGAACGAACTCTTCGGTTAATTTTATGGCCGGTTATCATTGGAAAAATAAGGCCTGGCTTGGGTATTCATATGATCTGAGTGTGGTCCCTGAGATCCCAAGTAACTCACATGAGATCACCCTTAAGATCAAGTTTGGTCACAAGGAACCTGAATTACCCGAAGAGGAAGAGCCGGATAGCCTGGTGCAGCTAGCTTCAATCGATTCTACAAGCTTTCAGGATTCATTGCCTGAGGACTCAGTATCAGCTTTGGCCGATAGCGACTCGGAGCTAAAAAGAAAGCAACAGGAAGAAGAGGATGCTGCCAAAGCCGCAGCAGCAGCGGCAGCGGCGGCTTCAGCTGCAGCAATTGCGTCTAAGGATTCTGAAAAGAGAGAGGAGCTTGAAGGAATGGGTGTTGATCCTTCAGATGAGCCTTCCACCACTGCTGGGGTCATCGCTGTTCCAGGTACAGGCATGCATGGGCTGAATCAGCAGGAAATAGATGTTATCGATCAGAAGATTTTCTTCAGATTCAACAGCCATAAGTTGCTTTCAAAAAGTGAAAAGGTACTTGATACGGTTGCGGCTATTCTTAATAAACATCCGGATATAAGATTACGTATTGTTGGGCATACCTGTAATATCGGATCAGAAAGGCAAAATGAGGGAATTTCGAAGGATCGTGCGGTCGCGGTGAAGAATTATCTCCGCGGAAAAGGTGTAAGTTCAGGACGACTGGTTACTACTGGACGGGGATACTCCCAGCCCTATCTGCCCAACATCAATGAAAGGTTCCGTAAGAAAAATCGGAGGGTAGAATTCGAATTGATCACAAGGTAGATCAGTCCTTAAATATCAGGATCTGGGATGCCAACTTATCCGATAAGAAAATCTTCTTTCCATCAATCGAGGCCTCAATTGATTTATCAAAATCATTGATATTCAAAACTTTAACTTCCGATCCTATCCCTACTTTTAACTGGTTCAGGTGCTTTAGAAATTTGGAATCCTGATTGCCCACTCCTCCGACTACACCGTTTTCTCCGGATCCAAGTTTGCTCAGTGAAATGAGTCCGGTTTGCGCGATCTTTCCACTTTTATCGGGAATAGGGTCTCCATGAGGATCGGTTTTTGGAAAACCTAAGTAACCATCAAGTCTGTTTATCAGGTCCTCCGAACGAATATGTTCTAGCTGCTCTGCAAGGTCATGAACCTCCTCCCAGGAAAATCCCAGTTTTTCCACCAGGAATGTCTCCCAAAGTCTGTGTTTTCTTACGATACCAATGGCAAGTTTCTTCCCTTTAGCCGTTAAACTTGTGCCATGTGAACGCTTATATTCCAGAAGCTTTTTGGCGGACAGTTTCTTGACCATTCCAGAAACCGAAGCTGGATTTACCCCTAAATAACCACTGATCGAGGAGGTAGAGATTGGGTTTCCATCAATCCCGCTAAGCGAGTAGATGGCTTTGATATAATCTTCTTCTGCCAGTGTTGCCACAGAACAAAGATACAAAGGGTTTCCAAATTATATTTTTAGGCTTGCCTAAAAATAATTTTAGATGTACCTTTACTCGGTGAGACTACTGGCAATCCTATTCCTACTTTCACTAGTTCCCTTCTACTCTTCTATCGCACAGGAAAGAAGTGGCTCGTTGAGCGGAAAGATCAGTTCCCAAGGCAACTCGGTTCCAGGCGCAACCATCCAACTAAAAGGAACAGAACTTGGGGCGGCCACCAATGAAAATGGTTCGTTCGGAATAAAGGATATCCCTTTTGGAGTGTATGAGATTGAGATAAGGTCTATAGGTTATGAGATCTTTTCAGTTCAGGTAGAGATCAACTCTAAAAATGTTAAGAGAGATTTTGAACTTGTAGAGAACAACCTTGGCCTGAAGGAGGTAGTGGTGAGCGGAACCATGAGTGCACAATATGTCGAAAACTCCCCTATCAAGGTTGATGTGATCACCTCAAGGCAGTTTCAGACCTATCTTCCATCCGGAGGAGCAAACCTCGTTGAAGGTATTTCATTGGTGAATGGGGTCCAGGAAGAAGTAGCTTGCGGTGTTTGCTTCACCAATTCCATCTCTATCAATGGACTTCCCGGACAATATACCTCGGTGCTGATGGATGGTACTCCCATGTACGGAAATCTGGCTTCCGTCTATGGATTAAATGGAATTCCAACCATGTTGATTGACCGCATAGAAGTGATCAAAGGGCCGAATTCTACTCTTTATGGTTCAGAAGCGGTAGCGGGATTGATCAATATCATCACTAAAGATCCTTCCAAGCAACCTGGTTTTTCACTGGATGTCATGGGTACTTCTCATCGTGAACTTTTCACCAATCTTGGACTGTCTACCGGCATCGGTAAAACCGGTGTTTTTGTGGGGGTAAATCATGGTCGGGTTGACATATTTGAGGACAGGAATGAAGATGGTTTCGGAGACATTATCAATATGGACAGGGCTTCGATATTCACCAAATTCGACTTTGCCCGACCATCTGGTAAGAAGTTCACCCTTGCCGCAAAATACTATTTCGAGGACAGAAGAAATGGTGTTAAGGAATTTCTTAGTGGCGACTACCACAGTCTTCGTGGAGATACAAGCGTCTATGGTGAAAGCATTTATACTCAAAGAATAGAGCTTTTTGGAACCTATCATTTCAACCTGATAAAGAACCTAAGAGTAGACTATTCCTTCAGTCATCATGACCAGGACTCTTACTACGGTGATGGTCATTATGCTGCAACCCAGAAGATAGGATTCGGGAACTTCATCTGGAATAAAAGCTATTCAAGACATAATCTTACCCTGGGGATGACCACCAGGTTACAGGTCTATGATGACAACACCACTGCTACCAATATTGAGACCCCTGAAGGTGATTATGAGAATAATGAGGAGCTAAGTTTCATCCCAGGCCTAATGGTCCAGGATGAATACTTCCTGAGCCCAAAAACCACAATACTTGCAGGGTTGAGGCTGGATTATTATCAACACCATGGAACTATTTTCTCTCCCAGGATAAGTACCAAACATAGCCTGGGTTCATTTACCAACTTAAGATTCAACTTCGGCACCGGGTTCAGAGTTGTTAATCTTTTCACCGAGGATCATGCTTTTATAACCGGGCAAAGGGACATTGTCATCGTTGAGGATCTGGCTCCTGAGCAATCCTATAACTTTACCGCCAACCTCAATCATGTCTTCCTAATGGGCAATGGACAGGGTATGCTGGATTTCGATGTTTTTTATACCTATTTCACCAACAAGATCAATCCGGATTATTCCGATCCTGGAAAGATCATCTATGGCAACTCCGATGGAAATTCCATTTCAAAGGGAATAGGAGCCCGATGGGTTCATGAGTTTTCAATTCCATTTTCTCTGAGTGCCGGGGTTACCTTCATGGACGTAACCGAAACCGAAGGTGATGAAACTAACTCTATCCCCTTTGCTCCGGTATATTCAGGGGTATTAACGGCAAGTTATTCTATCCGGGGCCTGGGTTTGCAATTTTCCTATTCAAGCAATTTAACCGGCCCTATGGCCCTTCCTGAGGTTTATGATCTTGATGCCAATGGCGACCCCCTTGCTGATCCCCGAACAACCACTTCAGAACCTTTTGCGATCCATAACCTGAAGGTCGAAAAGTCTATTGGCAAGTTGTTCTTTATCTACGGAGGAATAACAAACTTTCTGGACTATTATCAGCCTGTCTCCCCTTTAGTCGGGTATAATGATCCAAATTTCAACCCCGGCTTCAGCCCAAATTTTGACACCTCCTACTCCTACTCACCCATCCATGGAAGGGAATTCTTCCTTGGGCTCAGGATGAACATAGGTTCCTGATCAGCTTTCTTTTTTTATGGAGATTGAGTTAACGCAATAACGGAGACCGGAGGGTTCTGGTCCATCGGGAAACACGTGCCCCAAATGGCAATCGCAAGTATTGCAAAGGATCTCAACTCTCACCATTCCAAATGAGCTGTCCTTTTCGTATTTAATAGAATTTTCCTGGACAGGTTGGGTAAAGCTGGGCCAGCCGGTTTTGGATTCAAATTTCTCAGCTGAATCAAATAACAGGGTTCCACAACACCTACAAGAGTATTTTCCAGGTTCGAAGGCCTCACAATATTCGCCTGAAAACGCTCTCTCTGTTCCTTTTAACCTTGTTACTTTAAAGGTTTCAGCATCCAGTTCGGCTTTCCATTCCTCCTCACTTTTCTCTACCCGGCGATCAGGGTCTGGATTTCCTTTTGTCGCAAAATGGATTACATCTTTCCAACTCAGCATTCTAAGAGCATTTGAAGTACAACAGTCAGAAAGTAAATATAGTTGGGAAATGGATACCTAAAACCCTGTTAGTTGTCCAACCAGAGGTGCATTAAAGTAGCTCTTGAGTCCACGGCCAGCTTTCCAAAAATGCTATTGACATGAGACTTCACAGTGCTCAGTTCTACATGGAGAGCCTGGGAGATCTCCTTATTGCTTTTGCCTTGAATGATAAGCTCAAAGACCTTTCTCTCCTGCACGGTCAAGCTTCCAAGGTCTGGCTTCTTGCTTTTTGATCGACCGGCCATGGCAAAATAGAAGATGATCCCTAAACTGATAATAGTGGTTGTAATCACAACCAGCCATGATGCTGTACGCTCGTTTTCAATTGGCCCATCCAATAATTCCCTGGATCTGATATCATCAATGATAGGTTTGGAGTATGAAACTAAATCGAAATCTCTGCTTGTAAATTCTGAGAACCAGGCACTATGTGCAGGGTAATTTCTTCCAGGGTCCAGCAGATAAACACACCAAAGGGAAAGGATCTCTAATTGGGCAGCGTCTGCAATCCGAATAAGGTTCTTATCATAATTCTCCTTTTCAATTTCTTTTTGCGCTTGTGAACCTCTGGAAGCCGAGTGATAGCCTTCCTCAAGCTCAAGGATCCTTTTTAGGCTTTTATTGGCTTGCAGATTCTTCTCTTCAAGGTCCTTCAGAAGTTTATTACCTGATCTGGATTCAATGCTTGCCTCTGCAGATGGGTTAAAAAGGAAGTGAAAATGATTATGTTCTCTCCCGCCGATAAAGATTGTAGAAATTGGGTCTCCCCTCTTAATGCAGTGGAGTCTGTAAACCCTCCAGCCTTCATTCAGATCCAGATCCTCAAAATGGAACTCCCCATTCTCAGCCACCTTGGTCTCAGAAATCAGGAATTGTTCACTTGCAACATTCAGATCAGAGAATTGGGAGATGTAGGAAAGGAATACCTTTTGCTCCCAGGTACTGTCCAGCATGATCTTTCCTGAGATCGATCCAGCAAAGCACGGATAGGCACCAAAAAATATTGAACAAAGGACCGGGCAAAACTTTCTGAAAAGAGGCAAAGAGAGGCCCATTACTAATTCTTGATCGACATTTTTAGATATCCCTTGGCCTTGCTTGAAGTGATCCGTATCTTCCATTTTCCGGGTATAGGATCATCGTAAAAATCCTCGCCCACCCCCTTTGCCTGGGCATCCAATTGTTTTCCATTTTCATCGGTCGTCTTCAACCCGAACCCACATCTTCGGTTGCCGTCAGGATCAAGGACATCTACTTTAAGATTTCCTTTTGTGATCTTTCCCTTTAGGCTAAATCCAAAGCGATCCTGCCCGGGATCAACGTCGACAATGTACTCTTTTTCGAAACTTGAGCCTGAAAGGTCAAAGATCGTATCGGGGTAGTTCTTTTTGACCATGCCAATGGCAAGCTGGGAGAAAAATAAAAGGCCTATGAATAAAACTGAAATCTTCATGATTTTGCTTTTGCTCAAAGCTATACCTGAGAAATCAATATCTGCCCAGAACCTAGGGTGGAAAAAAGATGGAGATTTGGTCACATGGGCCTAAAATCCCGTTTTCCAACTACTGAACAAGGTTTCCTTGAAGGTCGAGAATTATGGGTTCTCCCTTGCCAGCGTTTCGAATATCTTCAAGCTGGGTCTCAGCATCACCCACCACCAAGTAGATCATTTCCTCTTCATTCAGGTAGCGTCCTATGATCTCTTTGAAACCCTCAAGGTCCATCCCTTTTAAAACCGCCTGCTCCTCATCAATGTACTTATTAGATTTCCCAAACTTGCTGATGTTCCTGAGGATCCCCAATCGTGCTGATAGGCTTTCAAACGATTTGAGATTTCCCTTCAAGATCTTCTCCTTGGTCATATCGACATCCTTTTCAGTAAAGTCATCTGTATAGTTTCCGATCAGATCCTGGAATATCTCCAATGAAGGCTTGGTGGCATTTGCCCTGACACTTGAGTAAGCTTTGAATGGAACCGTTTCAAGGGTCGGAGAAAGGAACGAATAGGCCCCATAAGTGTACCCTTTTTCGATCCTTAGAACTTGGAAAAGTTGTCCACTTGAACCCCCACCTAGTTTCTCATTTGCAAAGTCTATCCTGGCCAGATCGGGATCCGAACCTGAAACGGTCATTTTTCCGATTATGATAACCGATTGTTTAGACCCCGGGAAGTCGATAAAATACAGATTTCCTCCCTTTCCCTCATTATTGATAGCGTATGCTGGAAACTGCTTTGGATCCCCAGTCCAATTGGTTTCAAGATTGGATAAAGCCGAAACACACTCCTCTTTGCTGATATCGCCAGACACATGAAATGAAGCCAGTTGGGGGCTTAGGTTGTTGTAATAAGCTTTCAGGTCATCCAGACCGATATTAGCAATTGAGCTAAGCGTTCCACTTACAGGCTCCCCCATAATATGCCCCTCACCATAGATCAACCTGTTGAATGCCATGGAGGCTATCTGGGTAGGATTGGCTTCCCTGCCCCTTAATCTAGTCTCAAGTGCCGATTTTAACCTGGCATATTCAGTACTATCCCAGCGAGGCTCCAAAAGTATCTCTTCCACAAGGTCCATCGTAGCTTTGAAGTTTCTTGAAAGACAGGTACCGTAGATCCTAAGATCTTCAGAACCCGATGAGATAGAAATTGAAGAGCCTAACAAACCGATTGCTTTTTCAAGTTCAGCTGGGGTTTTTGTTTTGGTCCCTTCCATCATCAGGTCGGCGCACAGATCTGCCACACCGGATTTATCAATTGGATCCAGCCAATGTCCACCGGCAATGGTAATGTCGAAGCGAACTATGGGTATCTCGTTGTTTTCTGTACCAAAAACCCTTATTCCGTTACTCATTTCGGACTTCCAAACCTCCGGCATCTTGAATTCAGGCATGGGGCCAAAATCTGGCTCAGAACGGTCAAATTTGGTTTCAGTGATCTCGTATTCTCCTACTTCTCCCCTAGTAACTTCTTCTTCAGCAACATTTGACCTAACTTCTTCAATCTCAACCTCAGCCAATTTCGCTCCATCAATGGCAAGCTCAGGGCTTCCCTTTGGTACAAAGGACGTCACAAGGAATGGCCTGCCTTTGACATATTTTTCATAGGCAGCCATAACATCTGCTTCTGAAACCTGCCTATATAGCTGAGCCTGCCTGGAAATGTAGCCTGGATCTCCACTGAACTCATTGTCAAAAGCCAACTGCCTTGCTTTATTCAATACTGTTTCTACCCCTTGGTAAAGGTCTGTTTCAAGTTCGGCCTTGATCCTTTTAAGGTCTTCACCATCCACACCATTTTCTTCAAATCGAGCTAAACCTTTATCGATGGCAGCCTTGACCTCATCCAAATCGGTTCCTGCATTTGCTCTCACCCTGATCACAAATTCTCCGGCCAATTCCATGCTGCTTTGGTATGAAGAAACGTTGGGAGCAAGTTTTTCTTCTTCCACAAGCACCTGATACAGGGGAGCTGTCTTGCTTCCACTTAAAAGTTGGCCCAAAGCTTCAAGAGCATACATCTCTTCGTTATAATTCTCAACCGTGGGAAAGATGATCCTGAGCTCAGGAAGTTTAGCAAAGTTGTCTTCGAAGTATAGGGAAATACTTTCTGATAGCCGAACAGGAATTGCCCCGAGGGGCTCTATATCCTTTCCTTCTCTTATTTCCCCAAACCATTGTTTAACCAGCTTTTTGGTTTCCTCAAAATCAATATCCCCGGCAATGGCAAGAGTTGCATTTTTTGCTCCATAGAACTCATCATAGAATTCTTTTACGTCTTCAAGTGTGGCGGATTGGAGATCCTTAAGTGAACCGATCACGGTCCAGGAATAAGGGTGTCCCTGAGGATATAGATTTTTTCGGATAACCTCATCTGTATGTCCATAGGGTGCGTTGTCATTTCTTTGTCTTTTCTCATTTTTAACTACTTGAATTTCAGCGTCTAAAGCTTCTTGGGTTACAGTATTGATCATATACCCCATTCGGTCTGAATCGATCCAGAGGATCTTCTGAAAGGCATCTTTTGGAACCACCTCATAGTAAATAGTTCCGTCGGACCAGGTTCCTCCATTCCTACTCCCGCCCCATTCCGGGATCAATTTCCGATTCGCCCCCCTGGGGACATTTTCGGAATCGTTGAATGACATATGCTCGAAAAAATGGGCAAACCCGGTTTTCCCTGGTTTCTCCCTATTCGAACCCACATGAAAGATCGACGCTACGGCAACCATGGGATCGGATGTATCCTTATGGAGGATCACTTCGAGCCCATTGCTGAGCGTGAACTTTTCAAAAGGGATAGAAAATCCTTCCTTTTTCTGCATCTTTTTGTTTTCAGAGCAGGAAAGGGAAAAAAGCCCTACCAGGGCGATAAGTAAAAACAGAGGCCAGCTTCTCATAATGGAAATTATTTGGCACAATTCTAATTCACTACTTGGCCAGCTACAAGATTTTTTACTTAAAGGGTTGCTCTAGAACGAGAGAGTTTGCTCTGAAATGGTGAAAATTTCAATATCTCCAAAGATAGCCTCTATGGATGATGGGGTTGTAGAATTTTGAAGATGAATGGCTACCATATGTTTGGGAGCTATCTTTTGATCGATCAGACCCTTGGTTTCCTGACTTATAAGGCTGCCAAAAGCTGGAAAGAACAAAAGGTCAACACTATGAGCTGTGAAATCAAAGAAATCGAAATTTTCATTTGAGAAGAGTACATCCCCAAGGTGGAGGACTCTAAAATCTCCAATGTCAACCATATACCCATAGTTATCCACAGCGGAATAATCATTACCGAACATATCGAAATGACGGAAGTGAAAGACCGAGAATTGGATCCCATCAATCAGGGTGTCTAGGTATTCAAATCTTTTTAGAGGGATTGGGGTCTCACCCGGAAGTATTATTTCATTCAATACCTGTTGGGGCCCGATGATCTTTGTATCAGGACTTGAGCCAACAAACTGATTGACCTTTGATGGGCTGAAATGATCCCCGTGATTATGGGTGAAAAAAAGCAGATTAACATCGTGAAAAGGATCTCTGGCTGAGGCGAGTTTGGACAAAAAATTTGAGCTGATGTTCTTCCAACCAGTAAGGTTGCCGGGAAGACCATCAATGATAACCTTTTTCCCAAACCCTTCTACCATTATCCCGGCATTGCCGATATAGGTTACCAAAATGTTCCTTAAGCGAATTTCTTCGGCTACAGAAGGACTGGAAAGGACATTGGTATTTGCGTCTTTTCCATCTGCAACACTTATCACCCAGGCCTGATAAGGCTTATCGGTTTCAACTGGCATCCCAAAACCATCCAGAAAACTTCCGGGAAAAGTGGTGTCATAAAAGAACAATCCTTTCCTGAGAACAAGGATCTGCAATCCACTGAGTTTAGTAGCCTCCTCTACGGAGATATCATACCCTGCTGGCAGCAGGAACGCCCTGTATTCACTAATTCCCTCTTCATCTGCCGCCCGGTTAAAGGTTAATTGAAAGTCGCTTGCGTTTCCGATGTCCCTGACATCTCTGATCTTGACATTTGTTGCTTTCAGGGGCTCGATCTTTGGCTTATTACCGGGCCCGTGCTCTTCTTCACTGCTACAACCAGAAAAAAACAGAAAGGCCAATAAAAGGAAAACGGATCTTTGCATTGGTTTAAGATATCCAAACACAAAAAAAAGGACTAAACCCAAAATGGTTTAAATCCTTTGAAAATAATGAACTTTCGTCCCTAAAACTAAGTCACTCCTGGGAGTGCAACGCCATCCTATTCCCTTCAGAATCAAGGAATAGAGCCATATAGCCGACATCCTCGGCTATCTGCTTTTTCGCCATCAGAACCTTTCCACCGGCCGCTTCGACTCTGTCAAGGATTGGCTTCAAATTAGGGTTTCCGTTTAGGTAGATCACAACTCCATTATCATTTGGAACGTACATTTCATGCTCTACCAGTGCCCCACTAGCCTTTCCTGAGCCATTTTCGAAAGGGAACATGGCCATTTTTAGTTCACCCATTTCTTGATATTCCATTCGATGACCAAAAATCGTCTCATAGAAGGTCTTGGCTCTCTGGATATCCCTGGCCGGGATCTCAAACCAATTCAGCGAGTTTGTGGAAGTATCCATTATTTTATCTGTTTTGACTACATAGGTATGACTTCCCTGATTTCTACATTCCCTTCAAGCTCAAATATGGGGCAGCCTTTTGCCAAATCAATAGCATGATCATAATCATTGGCTTTGAAGTGCAGCCAACCACCGATCGCTTCATCATCCTTTGATTTGACCACCCCCTCAGTCGCTCCATCCTTCCTCAGGACTCGTCCAGCCATATCAAGTGGCATTCCACCGACCAGGTTACCGGAATCAGCCAGGTTATTCATGTAGACACCCCATCTGGCCATATGTGCTTGGGATTCTTCTTCAGATAGCTCAGCCATTCTGGCATCACCACCTCGCATAAATAATAAGTACTCTTTCATGGTAGATAATTTAAAATGTTTTACAATTTTATGGCATAAAAGCACCCTACTAGGAGGTATTTTCAGACATTTTTGAGGGTTTTTTGAGCCAAATTCAGTCGCAAAATATGAAGCACATCTCGGTACTTGTCCCATCAGGCGAAAGCATTCTTAGCAGCATTGTAGGTCCCTTCAAGATCTTCAATGCTTGCAATCAGTTTATTTCTAATGGCCAAAATGACATTGAACCTGCTTTTAAGGTAGAGTTAGTCGGCTTGAGAAAAGACGTCAATCTCTATGGCGGAGCCTTTTCAGTCCACCCTCACAAACTGATCCACGAGGTGGACAATACCGATCTCATAGTCATCCCGGCAATCAAGGGTGACATTCTGAAGGAGTTGGAAAGCAACAACGCATTTTTCCCCTGGATAAGACAACAGTACACTCGGGGAGCTGAGGTTGCAAGCTTGTGCATGGGATCATTCATTCTTGCATCTACAGGATTGGTTGCCGGAAAGAATTGCACCACGCATTGGATGGGGGCAAATTCCTTTAAACAGATGTTTCCTGATGTAAAACTCGTGGAGGAAAAGATTATCACCGATGAAAACGGGGTGTATTCCAGTGGAGGAGCCTATTCGTTTCTTAATCTAATTCTCCACCTGGTGGAAAAGTACTGCGGACGCGAAATTGCTCTGATGGTTGCCAAGCAGTTTGAAATAGAAATAGATCGTAATGACCAGAGCCATTTTTCGATCTTCCAGGGGCAAAAGGATCATGCTGATGAGCAGATCAAGAGGGCTCAGAATTTTATTGAGAATAACTTTGAGGAAAGAATTAGTGTGGATCGATTGGCGGAAATGTTTGCACTAAGTCGCAGAAACTTCGTCCGTCGATTTAAGAAAGCTACAGCCAATACTCCAATCGAGTATATTCAAAGAGTAAAAATAGAGGCAGCCAAGAAAAGCCTGGAATCTTCTCCTGAAAATGTGAACGAGGTAAAATACTCAGTGGGGTACTCCGATAACAAAACCTTTCGTAAAACCTTCAAAAAGTATACAGGTTTATCCCCGACTGAATATAGAAACAAGTACAATCGAAGATTCGCAAGAACCAGTTAGTCTACCATAATCCTTTGATAGGCCTTCAGGATCATGGTAAGACCAAAGGGAATAATATCAATGATAAACTGCTTCAGATGGGCGAAATTGACTGGAACCTCCTGCCTGAAGACCAATTAAGGCAATTACATCATCATAAGCTGCATCGCTGAACGTCTTCGGTCGGGTTTAAACCTTTGCCTGATATCGGAAATCGAGATATACTGATTTTATTGTTCTCTAATCCCTGCTTGGTCATTGTTTCTAATTCCCCAATTCCAATCCAATTAACAATCTTTGAAAGAATGGGACTGTATGAAGAACAGCTAAAGTTGGAATTGGGATTATGGAAGGAAGAAATGAAACGAGATCCATCCATGATCTCAAGGGTTTCCACCTCGCTGCAGCATAAGATCAATTCCCTTATCCCTGAAAAGATCCACCTTGCTATGACCGCAGCAATAAAAGAGCTTTTTAAGGCAGTGATAGCGGGTTCCCAATTCACCAATCCCAAGCCAAAAACATTTGAAAGCCTTTCCATTCTGGAGGCTAAGGCTGCCGATAGGATCCGCTTCTATTCGGGTAGCGCATCAGCTGAAGGAGCCATCACCGGTGCAGGTGGGATCCTCCTTGGGCTGGCAGACTTTCCCCTATGGCTTACCATAAAAATGAAATTGCTTTATGAAATGGCATCGATCTATGGATTTGATGTGAAGGATGTAAGGGAGAGGCTTTTCCTTTTGTATATTTTTCAGATCACCTTTTCAAATCAAAATACCAAAAACAAGGTATTTCCAAGAATGGAAGAATTTGAAAGTCAAAAGCAGTACCTCAAAGAAAGTATAAAGGATTTTGATTGGAAATCCTTTCAGATTGAGTACCGGGACTACATTGATATTGCAAAAATGCTTCAGTTGATACCAGGGGTGGGCGCTGCCGTTGGAGCAATAGTAAACCACAGACTAACTCACAAGCTTGGTACCAATGCAATGAACGCCTATAGGTTGAGGTTCGAGCAACAGGATAAGATTTGAAGAGTTATGCCAGTCTTCAATATGATTTATGTTATAGAAATCTCAATAATCAATAAGTAAATTCGCTATCAGATAATTGAGTCTTCGGAACTATGGAAATTGACCTTCCTGTGCTTATCGAAGGGTCCAAACAATGGCTATCTGTTCATGGGACAAGGATAGGCCTGGCCCTGGTATTCCTTTTCATCTCCCTGAGGGTATTTGCATCCTTTATAAACAAACTTCTAAATACCTATGAGAAGAGCGCCATGAACGAAGCCAGGGAGGCAGAGCGTGAAGGTGTTAAGAAAAGGATGGAAACCATAAAGGGATTACTTCGCCAAACAGGTAAGATCGTGATCTGGGTAACCTTCTTGTTCATTATTATTTCAGAGTTAGGGATCAATATTGCCCCTCTAATTGCCAGTGCAGGAGTAGTTGGGCTTGCTTTGGGTTTTGGTTCTCAGGAGCTGGTGAAAGACATAATTTCCGGTTTCTTTCAGATCTGGGAAAATGTAGTTCGTGTTGGAGATTTTGTGACTTTGAATGGAATTTCCGGTACTGTAGAGAGCATAAACTTAAGAACTACCAAGCTTAGGGATCCTTCAGGGAACCTTCATATTTTTCGCAATGGCAGTATTTCAACCTTCACGAATCATACCATTCAGTTCTCAGCTATATTGATTGATGTTGGTGTGGCTTACGATTCCGATCTGAGGAATGTGTATTCTGTACTAAAGCAGGTAGGTGAAGAACTTAGACAGGACCAAAATTTTGCCCCAAAGATCACGGAAGAGTTCAATGTGCTTGGATTGAACAACTTTGGTGATAGTTCTCTCGATATCAGGGTCAAGGTGGTCACTCTTCCGGGCGAACAATGGGCAGTAGGTAGGGAATACCGATTAAGGGTAAAAGAAGCTTTTGACAAGGAGGGTATTGAGATCCCATTTCCTCAGCGCGTTATACACAATGCAACAGATTGATGTCCGGACGACCGAAAACAAAAAATATTGACCAAAAAAATGAATTTGCCAATAGCGGCTTTTGAAATATCCTTTCTTTGACCAAATTTTTCTAAATGATGAAATCAACCCGAAATTTTATTCTTGCTCTGGCCATGATCATGGTGAGCGGATTTTCTTTTTCTCAAACCAAACTCCTACGTTTCCCTGACATCCATGGCGATGAAGTAGTATTCTGCTACGCTGGGGATATATGGAAGGCCTCCACCTCAGGTGGCCTGGCAACAAGGTTGACCGCACACCCAGGTCAGGAGATCTTTCCCAAATTCTCACCCGATGGCAACTGGATCGCTTTTACCGGACAGTACGACGGCGATGAACAGGTATATGTGATCCCCGCAAAAGGGGGAACCCCTAAACAGCTTACCTATTATCCAGCTTCAGGACCCCTTCCTCCAAGATGGGGATATGATAACCAGGTCTATGGTTGGAGCAACGATGGAAAATCTGTTCTGTTCAGAAGCGTTAGAGATGCCAACGGCGGAAGTGTTGAAACCGGACTCTATACCGTGAATGTGGAAGGCGGGCTACCGATCAAACTGGCAATGCCCACTTCCGGAGCTGGTGACTTTTCGCCGGATGGAGGTAAAATGGTCTACTCTCCCAAGTTCAGGGATTTCAGACATTGGAAAAGGTATGAAGGGGGCTGGGCGCAGAATCTTTTTATAATTGACCTTAACTCTTTGGAAACCAAGCCTGTATCGCACACCAAAAGGACCGAACGAGATCCGATGTGGTTTGGGGACAAGATCTACTTCGTTTCAGACAGGACTGGCACTTTGAATCTGTTCAAGTTTGATCCTGGTTCCGGTTCTGTAGATCAGATCACCCAAAGTACCGATTGGGATATCAGATGGCCTTCGGCCGATAACAAGAACAGGATCGTTTATGAATTCGCTGGGGAACTTAAGGTCATCGATGTTTCAAATAACCAGATCACCGATATCAGCATCGAGGTGCCGGATGACGGGCTTTCGATGAGACCATCGAGGTACTCAGCAAAAAGAAATATTGAAGACTGGAGTCTATCCCCAAAAGGTAACAGAGCCCTTTTTGTTGCAAGAGGTGATGTGTTTACCACACCAATCGAAAAAGGATCTACAAGAAACCTGACCAATACAAGCGGAATCCATGAAAGAGGGGCCACATGGTCTCCTGATGGAACAACGATTGCATTTATCTCTGATAAGAGCGGGGAAGATCAGATCTTCACAATAGATCAATTGGGAAAAGGTGAACCCAAAGCCATTTCAGATCCACTCAAGGAAGCCTTTTTTGGCTTAAAATGGTCACCTGATGGCAAGTACATCGCTTTTTCCGCAGCCAAGGGCAATCTTTACCTGTTGAACGTAAAAACCAAGAGCCTCAAAGTTGCCGACCGCAGTCTTTTTGGTTCTATTGGTGATTTCACATGGTCACCTAATAGCGATTACATAGCGTATTCAAAAAACAATACTAGCCGCTTTGCTTCTATTCATATATACAGCGTGGCCGAGTCCAAGGCGAGGCAGGTTACTTCAGATTATTTCGAGGAAAGTGAGCCAGTGTGGGATCCAAATGGGGATTACCTTTATTACTTCTCCAACCGCCAATTTGCACCTCAGATAAGCACGCTGGAATGGAACTTCGCCACAAACAAGATGACGGGGATTTTTGGTATGGCTTTAAGGCCCGGATTGCCTAATCCTTTTGCTCCTGAAAGCGATGAAGTAGAGATAGAAAAAGGAGAAGAAGGCTCCGATGATGATAAGAAGAAGGGATCATCCTCAGAGACCGGCAAAAAGATCGAATTCCAGGGATTGATGGACAGGGTATTCAAAGTTCCCGTCGAAGCCAGTAACTACAATAATCTTTTAGCGGTTGAAGGAAAGGTTCTTTATCAGGAAGGAGGTCCATTTTTCTATGGAAGAGGAAGTGGGGTTGAAAGCGAGCTTAAGTACTATGATTTCAAAGCTCGGAAGGAGAATACAGTTACCAAGGGACTAGGCTCATATAACACATCTTTTGATGGAAAGAAGATCATGATAGCTGAGAGAGGTAAATACTACCTTGCAAATATCTCTCCCAATGTGAAAGACAAGAAGATGATCTCAACTTCAGGGTTGATGGTTGATCGTATTCCCGCCGAAGAATGGGAAAACATCTTCTGGGAGGTTTGGAGAAGGTACAGAGATTACTTCTATGTAGAAAATATGCACGGGTATGATTGGAAAGCCATTGGGGACCAGTATGCTTCCCTCCTTCCCCACGTTGCGCATCGTTCGGGCCTGAATTATGTCATTTCTGAGATGATCTCAGAGCTTAATGCCGGCCATGCCTACATCATAGGTGGAGATTTTGAGATCCCTGAAAGACCCAGGGTTGCGTTGCCAGGTGCCATGTTTGAGTTGGATCCAAAATCTGGAAAGTACAGGATCGCTAAGATCTTTAAGGGTGAAAACGAGGAGGGCAAATATCGTTCTCCACTTACCGAGGTCGGAGTAGACGCAAATGTTGGGGACTATGTTCTTGCCGTAGATGGTGAAGAATTGAATGGAAACGACAA
>JANQSY010000090.1 GCA_028279065.1 Cytophagales bacterium | reverse complement strand
CTAAGAGTTGCAAACCAAGCACTTTTGAATCCCATTCCACAACCAGCGTCAAAAACAATTTCACATCCTTCTAAAAATCTCTTTAAGTCAACTTCTGTCTTAAAACCATAAAGCTTCAAGAACCATTCCTTCTGGAATGATTCAAGTTTATCCAGTCCCTGAGCTTGGGTTACTTCTTCCCATTTATCAGAAAATACACTGTTCGTCTGAATTTGATTGTCATCTATCTCGTTAAGTTCTTTTACAAAAAGATTTGGTTTAAGCTTTTTTAGCTTTTGAGAGAATATTCCTTCGATCATCATATTGACTTTAGGGTATCAGAAACAAAGAAAAAATCTTCTTCTAACATCAAGTTATGTAATGGAATTGCGATTGACGAATTGTGAGCTTCAAGGGAATTGGGATAATCTTCAGGAAGGAATCCGTATTGATTCTTGTAATAGTTTAACAGATGAACAGAGTGAGTTCCCGGGCGAGTCGAAATTCCTAAACTTTGAAGTTTTTCCATTATCGAATTCCTGGAGGAGGGAGCTAAACTTTCCTTTATCAGTATAACATAGGATTGAAAACTATGCAAACCTGATTCTGGTATTTTAGGAGTCTGAATCCATTCGGTTTGTTCAAACTGATCATTATAAAACTTAGCCCAATCATTCCTCTGCTTTACAAGCCTTTCCAGCTTCTCAAGTTGCTTCACGCCAATCGCAGCCTGTAAATCTGTCATCCTAAAATTATACCCCAGCATATTAAATTCCGGAAGGATATATGGTTTAGGTCCTCTATGGCGCTCTTCTTCTGAAATTTCCGCTCCGTGGTTTCTCAGCTTCTTCAAAATGCTAGCCAAATAATCATCATTAGTTGTGATCATTCCACCCTCACCGGTGGTGATTATTTTTCTAGGATGGAAAGAAAAGCACCCCAAATCACCAAGTCCTCCTGCAAATTGATCGTTATACTTTGCGCCTGCTGCACAAGCGGCATCTTCAACAATTGGAATTTCAGGAGCTATTTTTTTCAAAGATTCAATGTCCGAACACAGTCCAAATAAATGAACCGGAATAATAGCCCTTGTTTTGGAAGTAAGGCACCTTTTAACATCATCTACTTTAATGTTAAAAGTTTCTAAATCAATATCTACAAATACAGGTTTAGCCCCAACATATTTGACAGCATTTGCTGTAGCAATCCAAGTAAAAGATGGAACGATTACTTCATCACCGGGACCAACACCTAGGGCAACCAACGAGAGATGAAGGGCTGTTGTAGCACTGGTTACCGCAACAGCATGCTTCACTCCATGGTAAGCAGCGAAATTTTCCTCAAACTCTTTGACCTTAGGACCGGAAGTAAGCCACCCGGAAGAGATCGGATCTTTAGCTGCCTCATGTTCTTCCTTTCCCAAAAAAGGTTGGGCAATCTGAATTCTTCTTTTCATTCTAAAACTTTTTGCCGATCAATTCCAACCCTTATCCTCCAATCAATTAGTTTCTGAAGGCCTTCTCGTAAACTTAAGCTTGCTCTAAATCCTATATCCTTTTCTGCTAAATCAGGAGATCCAATTCTATTCTTTACAAGTTGCCTTGCGTCATCTGGAGAATATGGAACAAATTTCACTCTAAGCTCAGATTTCTTTTCATCTAGAATGGTATCACATAATTCCTTAATTGTTGTTTGAACCCCTGTCCCCACATTGTAAAACCCAAATTGCTTATCGCTCTCAAGAGCACAAATATTCGATTCCGCAATATCATCGACATATATAAAATCATAAGCTTGGCTTCCATCACCGTTTATTACTGGAGCTTCATTTGCTTCAATCTTATTCAACATGATGGGAACAACCCCACTGTAAGCGGCATGCTGGTCTTGTCCAGGTCCATATGCGTTCATGTATCTTAACCCGATTACAGATAGCCCATATCGATCATTGAAGGCAGTGCACATGGCTTCCCCAGATATTTTTGTAGCCCCATAGAAATTTTTATTTGCAAACGGATGCTCCTCGGTCATGGGGACCTCAATTGCATCTCCATAAACAGAAGCAGAAGAGGAGTAGATCAATTTCCTTATTCCATGCTTGACGCAGGCTTCCAATACATTGAACGTTCCATAGATGTTGACATCGAAAGCTGTCCTAGGAAAATCCTTACAATGCAGTAACCACATCGCGGCCAAATGAAAAACATAATCAACACCCTCAAATGCCTTGTCGAGAATATCGATATCCCGGATGTCTCCACCGAAAGGAAAAATTGTACACCTGGGGTCCTTCAAGGCGATTTCTACATTTTCCAATTTGCCCCTGGCAAAATTGTCATAGATAACCACTTCCTTTACATTAAAATCCAGGAGTCTTTTCACAACGGCACTCCCAATAAACCCCGCTCCTCCTATTACTAAAACCTTTGAGTTTTCAAGTTTCATATGATTCATTTTTTATGCCAATTTGAAAGGCTACAAATCCAAGGTTCTTTCCCCAAGGATAGCCTCTTCCTCCTTTTCCAAACTTTTCAATACTTAGACTTCCAAATGATTGAATCGAGTCATATGGATATCCGTTAGGATCCCAAATGTTGAGGCCAATAGAATAATCTCCTGGAAGCAATGTTTGGTCCACTTCAATATTGATCCTATTTTTTCCTTCAACTAAATCAAACAAATGTTGCCGGTTCATTTCATTGGATGCAGAGAAGGAAATTGGTGTGTTAGTCTGATCTATAAATGAAAGGGTAACAATTACTCCAAGCTCTTCTGAACTGTTAACAATTAAATCGAAAGATATTTTTTCGCCAAATCTAAACCGATATCCATCTCTCAGGGATTTTTGGGATAATTCAATGCTTTCAATTTTGCAAATACCTGTGTGATACGAGTTCCTTGGATAATGACTTGGAATTTTTCCCCATTTTGATTCTGCTTTCCCTCCGGATAAATAAAAATTTATTGTTTCAGCCGGAGATCCCTCAAAAACTATTTTTCCCGAGGACAGTAGAATAGCCCTAGAGCAAATGCGCTCTACAGCCGCCATATTATGGCTTACAAAAAGAACTGTTCTCCCCTGGCCTGCTACATCTTCCATTTTTCCTAAGCATTTTTTTTGAAACTCAGCATCTCCGACTGCGAGCACTTCGTCAATGATCAAAATCTCGGGTTCCAAGTGTGCGGCTACCGAAAATGCAAGTCTAACCCTCATTCCAGAGGAGTATCTTTTTACCGGCGTATCGATATATTTTCCAATTCCGGAGAACGAATGTATTTCTTCAAATTTTCTATCTATCTCCTTACGGGTCATTCCCAGAATAGTTCCATTCATATAAACATTCTCCCTACCTGTCAGATCAGGATGAAACCCTGTTCCAACTTCCAAAAGGGATGAAACCCTCCCCCTGATCCTGATCTCTCCTTTTGTTGGTTCAGTAATCCTGGATAAAATTTTAAGAAGGGTGCTTTTTCCAGCTCCATTATGGCCGATAATTCCAAGAACTTCACCCTTTTTAACTTCAAAGTCTATGTCTTTAAGCGCCCAAAAAACACTTTCATCTTCACTTCTAAATCTGCCAAGGGATCGCAACTTTAAGAAGTTCCTAATTGGGGCTTTCACAAGGTGAACTAGCTGAAGGGCAAGGGTTTCCTGTTTTTCTTCTGCCAGTCCAATCCTATACCGCTTGCTTAACTTCAATACTTCGATAGCCAGGTTTCTGTTTGAAGACTTTTCAGGCAACATCGGCAAAAACCCTTTCCATTTTTTTAAAGTAATATGCTCCAAATACGAAAATCATAATTGCAACAAGTCCTCCCCACAGAATACTTTCCCAAGGCATTGGTTGGGTACCCAACAATGCACTTCTGAAGCCTTCAATAACACCCACCATAGGATTTAAAGAATACAGGAAAATCCATTTCTCAGGAACAAGAGAAGCAGGATAAACTACCGGAGCTGCATACATTAGCAGGGAGGTCAAAAAAGTCATTACATGTTTTACATCCCGATACTGAACGGCCATTGAGGATAGAATCAAACCCAATCCAATTGATGTCAGCAATAGAATAATTAATAGGAGAGGTATAAACAAAGCGTTCAGAGAGGGAATAAATTGATAATATATCATAAAGCCCCCAACCGCAATAAACCCGATCAGAAAATCTAAAAGGCGGGAAAAAATGGATGCTAAAGGTAAAACCACTCTTGGAAAGTATACTTTGGTTATCATTGAAGCGTTGGCAACCAGACTATTTGAAGAATCAGTCAGCGTTCCTGAAAAATAATTCCAGGGCACCATGGCGGTAAAACTAAAGATCACATAGGGGACCCCATCAGATCCAACCTTTGCCAGATTCCCAAAAACAACAGTAAACACCACGGTGGTGAATAGAGGTTGAAGCACTGCCCATCCTACCCCAAGAATTGATTGGGCATATTTTGCCTTGATCCCTCGAACTACAAGAAAATAAAGCAAATCTCTATACTTGATTATCTCAGGTATATCAATCGGAACCCATCCCTTTTGAGGTCGTATTACCGTCGTTATTTCTTCTTGCTTTTGCACAGCTCCGCCTCCTCAGTCCCATAAAGGGACCAAGCAGATTTTTAATTATGATAAATCCTCTACTCGCTACGCCAAAGCCAGATCGCGTGACTGGGATCCAGCTTTGATTCCATTTCTATATATTCTTCATCTGACAAGACCATATATCTGATCTTTCGATGAATAAGCTTTTCTACTTTTCTGGCCAGAGATTGAAGTCTCTTTATATCGACCTTGCCAACCAGTATCAGATCAATAATACCTGAATCCTTACCCCTCGCATAATCCCCGGTAATGAAAGCCAGATGTACATCTCCTAGTTTTTGAACCAGATCAGAGACAATCTTATCAAGTCCCAAATACTTTCTGACAACATTTTGCAATTCAGAGAATATGGGATGCCTATCATTTGCCTGATAAAGGATCGTTCGTCCGGATTCCTTTGCTTTCAAATATCCCGCGTCTGAAAGCCGGTTAAGCTCAACTCTTATTGAATTCGTGGATTCTCCAAATTCTGAAGCCAAGCTCCTCAGATATGCACTGGAGTTCTTATTGCTAAAGAATTTGACCAATAATTTGATCCTGGTCTTTGAGGTAATGAGGTGGTCTAGCAAATTCTTCGAACTAAGTCGAGTAAAATTAGGAACATTTATTGAGTAAAAAAATTACTCATACATTAATTTTTCTTTAACAGTTCTGGGGGTATTAATAGGCGAATATTTTTGTCTATTGACTGAATTCTAACCAAAACCGAAGATCTGTCGCTTTTAAGTACTTCTGCATTCAACCCAGTTAATGGCCCCTCTATGATTTCGACTTTATCACCAATTGTAACCGCTTCTCCCACATGTTCTTCAACTGTATATCCAGTCTGTAGAACACGATCGAGTTTTTCCTTATCCTTTTGAGAAAGAATTGCAGGTTTGCCTTCTACTCTTATGGACCAGGAAATTCCTGGGACCTTTAAAATATCAGGGATCTTAGCCTCAGATGATTGAACGAAAATATAGGACCGGAACAAGGGCACAACTACCTTCTTTTTCCGATCGGACCATTGATGAACTTCCGTGACAAGGGGCAAGAAGGGCTCATACCCAAAACGGATTAAATAGTCGTTAACTTTTTTTTCCCATCTGGCCTTGGTATAAAAAACGAACCAGTCCAAAGAAGGTGGTTTTAATCAAACGGATGTTTCGACAAAGGGAGCTTTGCCAATGGATGGAATTCCCCTGTCGGCCCGGTAGGTTTGGCTATTCGGATCTGGTGAACCAGATCGATTGAAGGCATTGCTTCTTCCAATCCAAATCCCTTCCCTTCCAAAATCGCCTTATAGCTTTGGGTATGAAGATCTTCAAATCCACCGGAAAACTCCCATTCTTCCCCTTCGCTTTGGATCGAACGAAATGTTCTCTTTCCATCAGAAATTGCCTCTTTCGGTAATGTATCGGAATTGATACTAAGAAACCACCTAACCCTGGCTTTCTCGAGCTCCAAGTAACCGGAAGCCCTATCATGACTTGAGATCACCACTTTATTTTCCTGCACCTTACCAAATATCCATTGGAGCATATCAAAGAAATGGATCCCAATATTTGTTGCCACACCACCAGATTTTCTTTCATTTCCTTTCCAACTGGCATGGTACCATATGCCTCTTGAAGTGATGTACGTAAGGTCAACGTCAATCTTTCTATCTGTAAGCGAAGAATACTTCTCCTTTAAGGATAAAATGGTAGGATGATGCCTGAGTTGAAGAATATTATAGATCCTTTTTCCGTATTCAGACTCCGCATCCTCAAGTGCTTCAATATTCCATGGGTTAAGGACTAAAGGTTTTTCGCAGATCACATCTGCATGTTGTCGAAGGCCAAATCGGATATGTGCATCATGGAGGTAGTTTGGGCTACATACCGAAAAAAAATCTATTCCCTCCCCGTTCTTCCTGATCTTACCAAGGTGCCTGTCAAACCTTTCTATCTCAGTAAAAAATGCAGATCGAGGAAAAAAAGAGTCCATAACCCCTGCACAATCAAATGGGTCCATTGCAGCAACAAGGGAATTCCCTGTATCCTTAATCGCCTTCAAATGTCTTGGGGCAATATACCCTGAAGCACCAACCAGTCCGAAAAGTCTCATTTATGCAAAGGGATTGATTTTTGAAAGAAAGCCCTTTTTGACCTTATCCTCCTCATAATACCCATAGCCATAGCCGTATCCATAGCCATAACCATATCCATAACCGTTGGATTTCCCAAGGATATTCCGCTTTATATCATTAAAGATTATGGACACGTGATTAATTTTCTTTTTGGAATATTCCTCATCGAGGTTTTTAATCATTTCCTTTTCAGTAACTCCTTGGCGTACAAGAAAAACAACCAGGTCAGAAACTCTCATCCAAATAGTAGCATCCGTAACCAGGCCTTTAGGCGGTGAATCAACAATCACAACGTCATATTCCTTCTTTAATTCTTCTATAAGACCATCGAGCCGGGAATTCATCAATAATTCACTTGGATTGGGTGGAATCGATCCGCTTGAAATGAGGTCCAAATAAGGAAAACTCGATTCCTGGATCAGTTTTTCCTTGGATAATCCTCCAGCCAGATAATCACTTAGCCCCAACTCATTGACTGAAGGAAAATCCTTGAAGATCTTGGGCCTTCTCATATCACCTCCAATTAGGATCACCTTCTTTTCCATCTGAGCAAATGCAAATGCAAGATTTGTAGAGCAAAATGTTTTTCCTTCTCCGGAAATCGAGGAGGTAAACAAAATAACCGGCACATCATAATCTGAGATCAAAAAATGAATATTGGAACGAATTAACCGAAAAGATTCTGCAATGGAAGATTTGGGCTTTTCCTGGACCACCATGGAATTCCTATGGTTGCTGTGCCCTACAACCCCAAGGATCGGGATTTGTGTCAATTCTGTGAGTTCTTCCTTTATAGACACCTTGGTGTTGATCAATACTAAACCATAAAGGGCCAGAATTGGCAATCCCAAACCTATCAATAGTCCTATTATCAGATTCCTTTCCCTATTTGGAATGTATGGTTTTGACTCAGTTATCGACGGATCCAACACCTCAAAATCCGATTCGGTTGAAGACATGGACACGCTTATCTCTGTTCGCTTCTGCAATAACAATTGGACCATCTGCTCTACAAGGGAGTTCCATTGCATAATATCATAGATAGCTCTTTTTTCATCCTGCAAGCTGTAAAGTGATTTATTGTAGAATCTCAATTTTGAATCGAGGAAATCAACCTTGGAGGCATTATCGATCCTCATGTTGGAAACATTTTCAAGGATGTTTTCTTCGATCCTTGTGAGTCGGGCATCTTCAATAGAAACCAAGGGGTTCTGTTGGTTTTCACTGTTCAAGAATACTTTATTCTCTTTTTTGAATTTTACGTACTCGAGAACAAGCTCATTTAAGAGGATATTTTCAACACCTAGGACCACCGGAGCAAAGATTTCACTTTCCCTTTTTTCTCTGACATAAGTTTCCAGGTAATCGAGATAATTGTTTTCAATAAGGATCAGAGACTTATCATGCTCAAGTTCCCTGATGATTTCCAGGATCTCGATATTCGCTTGCCCAAAGTCCCGGTTTTTAACCTTGTAGTCATCGATCTCACCCTGGAAATAACTTAATGTGTCAAGCATCAATCTTAGTTGACCATCAATAAATTTCAGGGAGTTTTCGGCCTCTCGATTTTTTTCATGAAGGTTATTTCTTTTGACAATGGTCATCAACTTCTCAAGAAAAAGTTGATCCTTCAGCGGGGTTCGGGAATAAATGGAAAAATTAAAAATGTTAGGTGTTTCATCATCAACCCGTACACGAACAAGATTTTTGTATTCTTTTATCAGGCTTTCCTTAGGTCGGAAGACAAACTGGATTTCATCGGATTTCTCTTGCTTGAGGAATTTTGAATTGGCCTGGATCCTAAGTCGGCACCCGTTTATCGAAATCCATTCTCCGAACTCAAACTGTTTGCCATCTAGATATCTGCTATTGAATCGGGTATCCTCTGTGGTAAGAAAGAAAAAACTATTTCCTGCTTCATGGATCAATTCAATTGGAACACCATAGGGGACATTTGTTGACCCAGTATCGAGCTCCACTGAAAAGTTATCATTCGGATAAACCTCAGTGATCTTTACCTCCCCTTTAAGGAAATATGCGATCTCAAAATCAAGTTCTTCTAGTGTTTGGAGAATATATTCCCTTGACCCTAAGATCCTTATGGCCCTTTGAACGTCGGAAGCATCTGACCTAAAAAAACTTGATCTCTCGCTTCCGAAAAGCAAATCGCTCTGTCCTTCATCCCTGGTTTTAACCAAAGAGCCTTTAACCAGGTAGATCGGTGTGGTATATCTGTTAAATAAAACAGCAGTAACCACTGCCAAAAGAAAAAAGGAAAGAATAAGAGGCCAGGAATCCAGAACCTTTCCCCAAAGTTTCAGGAGGTCCCGATTTGAACTCCTACCCTCTTGGT
Source organism: Cytophagales bacterium (assembly GCA_028279065.1). Lineage (GTDB taxonomy): Bacteria > Bacteroidota > Bacteroidia > Cytophagales > CCMP332 > JANQHS01. Next base: position 25,427 of record JANQSY010000090.1, on the reverse strand, counting down.
TGTCTATGTTTTTTATTTCCTGACTCATCTAGGTTAACAACTACATACCTCCTGAACCTCTCAAAGAAACTACCACGACAACCAGAGTGGTAAGCGTACTAAGCATCGTAATAAGTGCCGGAGCAGTCGGAAGGAGGTACTCAAACAGTGTCTTGGATTTGAGAGGGGGTACAATAATTTGATCTCCAGGTCGCAAATAGAAGTATTCTGATCTAAGAACATCTTCTGAAAGAGTATTTAAGTAAGCCACTTTTGCCAAGCCGTCTTCATACCGGACAAGTTTGATCTTGGACCGATCAGCAAAATCCTTCATATTCCCAGCCATTGCAATCGCATCAAATACACTTGTCCTGGTATTATAAGTGGTAAACCTTCCTTCCTTCTCCACCTCCCCAAAAACCGTGAACTGAAATGACATCAGCTCAAGCTTAACCACAGGAGACTCGAAAAATCCTTTAAATCGGTTTTCAAGAGTATCTTCTGCACTTGCAAGATCAAGTCCTAAAAGATTTACTTTTCCAACCTTGGGCAGATATAAGTCCCCACCATTGTCAAGCTGAAACCCAGATAAATATCTGTCCGCCAAAAATTGAAACAAACCAACGCTGAATTCATTTAATCCTCCCTGTGCCCCAGCTCCCCCAATTTGGTTTCCCTGACCAGCGTTAAGGAAATCATTTTGATCATACTGATTCAATTTTCTTATTTGACCCAACTGCTGTTCATATTCTTTGATGAAGTTGAAATCCGATGGCGTTATCGAGCCAATTCTTACAGCAACGATATCATTGGGTTGGAGCTTGTAATTACTAAAACTACGGTCATAAAAGCGCACCAGGGTGTCGTAATTCAGATCCTTTGCCTTTGCCTTTACGTCGTCCTTTTGGATATACGTAATCTTCTTAATTGGGACACAAGCAAAAGCCATCACGATCATGATGGCTGTTGTAAGGATTTTGTGTGTCAGGGTACTTGTCCTACTACGCATTGTTTTGGGCCTTGATCAAATTCAAAGCAGAGCCTGCCCTGAACCAATCGATCTGGCTTTCATTATAACTATGATTTACCTTTATTTCTTCATCCGTTCCATCACTATGTCGTAACCTCAGGGTTAATTGTTTTCCTTCTGCAAATGATTCCAGATCGATCAGATCCAAGAGGTCATCCTCACGGATCTTATCATAATCATTCTCTTCGGCAAAAGTCAATGCCAGCATCCCTTGCTTCTTCAAATTTGTTTCATGGATACGAGCAAAGGATTTTACCAATACAGCTCTTACCCCTAGGTGCCTGGGCTCCATGGCCGCATGTTCACGGGAACTCCCCTCCCCATAATTATGATCTCCGACAACCATGGTTGGGATCCCTTCAGCTTTATAAGCCCTTGCTGCTTTAGGTACAGGGCCATATTCTCCGGTAACATGATTCATTACATTATCGGTCTCCTGGTTGAACGCATTGACAGCCCCAATAAGACAATTATCGGAGATATTATCTAAATGTCCTCTAAACCTTAACCATGGACCGGCCATTGAGATATGATCCGTTGTACATTTTCCAAAGGCCTTGATCAACAATCTCATGCCCTCAATATTCTTTCCATCCCAGGGCTTGAAGGGGTCCAAAAGCTGTAGACGTTTCGAATCAGGAGCAACAATGACCTCTACTCCTGACCCATCCTCTGCCGGAGCCTGATATCCAGGATCCTCCACATCGAAGCCATTTGGTGGTAATTCCCATCCAGTGGGAGGATCCAATTTTATTTCCTCGCCATTCTCATTCTTTAAGGTATCTGTCATTGGATTAAACCCAAGATCACCAGATATGGCAATTGCTGCAACAATTTCAGGGGAGCCCACAAACGCATGGGTATTGGGGTTCCCGTCAGCTCTTTTAGAGAAATTCCTATTGAAGGAGTGTACTATGGTATTCTTAGGCTGATTCTCAGCCCCTGCCCTGGCCCACTGTCCTATACATGGCCCGCAGGCATTGGTGAAGATCCTTGCGTCCAGATCTTCAAAGGTTTTTAAAAAACCATCTCTTTCAACCGTAAACCTGACCTGCTCTGATCCGGGGTTAATACCGAACTCTGCTTTGGTCTTCAGGCCCTTATCCACAGCCTGTTTGGCTATGGATGCAGCCCTGGAAATATCCTCATATGAGGAATTGGTGCAGGAACCGATCAACCCCCATTCCACATCCATGGGCCAATCGTTTTTTGAAGCTTCCTCTCTCATTTGGGAAACGGGCGTTGCTCTATCCGGGGTAAATGGACCATTGAGATGAGGTTCAAGCTCAGAAAGATTGATTTCTATCAACTGGTCAAAATATTTTTCTGGTTCGGCATAGACTTCGGGATCTGCTGTAAGGTGCTCTGCGACTTTATCGGCCATTTCGACAATCCCTTCCCTTCCCGTGGCATTAAGGTATTTTCGCATGGATTCATCATATCCAAAGGTTGAGGTCGTTGCGCCAATTTCTGCACCCATATTACATATAGTGCCCTTTCCGGTAGCCGACATGCTTTTTGCCCCTTCACCGAAATACTCAACAATGCAACCTGTACCACCCTTAACGGTAAGGATACCAGCAACCTTCAGGATAACATCTTTGGGTGCAGTCCACCCATTCAACTTCCCGGTCAGCTTAACTCCGATCAACTTTGGAAATTTCAATTCCCAAGGCATTCCGGCCATAACGTCCACGGCATCCGCTCCTCCAACTCCAATAGCCACCATACCCAATCCACCTGCATTTACAGTGTGGGAATCGGTCCCTATCATCATTCCTCCCGGGAAGGCATAATTTTCAAGAACCACCTGATGAATGATCCCAGCCCCCGGTTTCCAAAAGCCGATCCCATATTTGTTGGAAACAGACTCCAGGAACTTGAATACCTCATTGTTCTGATTAAGAGAGTCTTGAAGATCCTTATCAGCTCCCATTTTTGCCAGAATAAGGTGATCGGCATGAACAGTGGATGGAACCGCAACTCTCTTCTTTCCGGCCTGCATGAATTGCAAGAGGGCCATCTGGGCTGTAGCATCCTGCATTGCCACCCTATCTGGATTAAAATCCACATAGTCCTCTCCCCTTTTAAAGTCCCTTAGATGAACCCCTGAATCCAAATGGGAATAGAGGATCTTTTCTGATAATGAGAGAGGCCTTGAAATAACCTGTCGTGCCTTTTCAATTTTCCCTGGGAAGCCTTGATAAACCTCCCGTATCATATCTAGATCGAATACCATATCTCGTTTCCCTGAAAGCAGGCAAATCTAACAAAATAAGGGGATTCTGAAGCCCTGAACTCCATAATAGGATGGAAACGAACATCTGAAAAAACCAATTACAAGATATCCCTATTTTCGAAATTCTGTTGTTCTTTTCAAAAGAACTTAAATGTATGCGCTCTAGGTCGTGGCTTTTAAAAAAACCTTAGAAAACTCTTCAATATCCACGGAGACATCCTCATCACGATAAAACCTTTCCTCCGGGCTCCTAAAACTCGCACCAGCAGGCAGATAGTAAAAATACCTGTGATCAAGAGATTCTGCCAGAAAGAAATATACCGGAGTAATAGCCAAGGAGCATATTTCAAGGACTACACAGCTTTTGGAGAATATGATATTAACCAGACCAGCACCATGAACACCAACAACGAACTCAACCTGGTGGAACAAGGCGATTTGGTCCATCAATGATAGATCTTCGAGATTGACAGAAGAAACTCCTTGCTTCTTCAAAAATCTCACTAGTTGATCCTCATTCTGGCATTTGCGCTTCAAGGATCTATTTCTGGAAATGTAAACCTTTTTAAATGCAGACCATTTTTCAGACCTGGATTCCAACCCAGACAAAAAGAGATTATCAAATTCTGAAAACAATCTAACATCCAACAAGGGTATATTCCATGAGTCATATAAAAATGGAACAAAAACAAAATTTTCTATTTTAATGAAGGGTTCCCTACTCTCCCCGAAAAATTCGAAATTAGAAAAAGAGGGTTTATTCAAAATTCGGGTAATTTCTTGATTTTCATTGCATAGAAATACCTTTAAAGGAGAGGAGAGCTTATTTAATAAAACTAATCGATAAAGTGATTCGATCCATAGGTGATACCAATTATTCTTAAAGCCAGTTTGTATGGAACTCCAATTTCCAGCCTTAAGAGAATAGTTCCTTTTAAACAGAAATAGTTTCCCATTTGCCAAGATCCTACTTCTGTTTTTTCCAGACTCTAGCAGCAAGAGTCCATTTCTATCATAGAGAAAACCGCTTCTTACATCCAAAAACACATTATGCAAGTAAAAAGCACTTATTCTTTTGGATTTAAATTTACCCTGATCCCCATCGAAGAGTTTCTTCGGAAGATAATCCAAGAAACTTTTGCTTTTTATGGAAACCAGTTTTTCATCGGTAATGCTCCGTTCCTTAACAAAAGACTTACTCTTCTCGATTGGAGTAACAAAAAAGGAATAAAGAAGAGGATTAATTAAATTCCTAACTTTGACTTTAAGCCAGGTTAGACTCATCATTTTGATCTCTGTACGCATAAATAAAAAGATCATGAAACCTTTCGTTGTAAGAAAAGTTTGAGCGGATCTTGTATGAAAAACCCATTTCTTTTACCGTTTGCAAAGCAGGTCCAACTATTTCCAGATTATTTTCCAGGTTATTATGAGCTTCAATTAGCATCAATTGAATTGGATTGAATTTTTTGGAACGAAGTAACTCGCTTAATACTTTTAATTCAGATCCCTCAACATCAATTTTGCAGATCACGAAATCATCAGAATCCACATAATTGCTCAATTTACCAAACCTAACAGTATGTGATAATTCCCCTCCGCGATTAGAAAATATTGAACTCTTGAATGAGCCCTTAAAAGAATTATGAAAAAATTCCATTTCACCCTCCTCCTCTCCAAGGCCAAGCTGAAAAGGGGAAGCATTGTTCAGGTTGTTAGCGGAAATATTCTTTTCCAGAATTGAATAAGTTTCGGGATTCGGTTCGAAAAGGCTAGCTTTTCCCTCCGGGAAAATGGTAAAAAAATAGAGTGTGGCCATTCCTATGTTGGCACCACAGTCCAGAAATGTAGGATGACCATCAATAGGAAAACTAAATTTATATTCTTCGAACAAGAAAATTTCCTCAAACAAGAAGAGTAAAGAATTATAGCTTCCTCCATAAACCTTAAACCCTTTGATCCATAACATTGGAGTCCTAAAAAATACAAACAGAATCTTTGACTTTAAGAAGTACTCGATATAAACCCTTAGTAACGAGACCAAAGAAAAGGTTCGATCCTTTACAGATAGTATCTTAAGGGTTTGACCGAGAATATAAAAGGGGAAATAAAGGCAATTTCCGAAAATAGCAGCAATTTTAACTACCCTTCTCATAGGAATAATTCTGATTAATAAACAGGAAATCGCTCCAGTATGCCAGGTTATCCCTGTAATGGACTTTATAACTACTCACAATCCTAAATCCGTTATCCTCCAAAATTTTGAAAATGGAATAATATTTAGGAGTACCCTCATATGTTTCATCGAAAACCACCTCAACCAAAACATATTTTGTGAACTTCAATATATTTTTTGCGCCCAAGAGAACATGGTAATCATTTCCCTGCGTGTCTGTCTTCAAAATAAAAACATCATTGATGTCATTGATCAAGCAATATGTATCCAATGTAATTTGAGGAACTTTGACCACTTCAGCATTTTCATTGCCGCCATATTTATATATTGAATTCAGTTCGCTTGATCCATATTTAAAAAAAGTAGTATCACCTTCTTCACTCCCTATGGCATAGCTTTCGACTTTGACTAATTCCGAGCTTTGAAATTTTGCTTCAATAATGTTGACGCAATTAGAATCTGGCTCAAACGCGATGATCCTATTATTAGGAAAAAAAAATTGAAATCTTTCTGAAGATTGACCCAAATTAGCACCCACATCCAGAATCACTCCATCGCTTATTTTGCTTCTCTCGTGATTAACAATATCGTGAAACGGATTTTGACCAATTCTCTTTATCCTATCCAGACGCAAATCAAAATAGTATAAAAAGCGATTTACTACTTTCATTAAAGGGCTTTTCATATTAAAAAACGTGTATTAAGTGGCACTCCAAGGAGTATTTCATCAGACAAAATCATAAACTTCTATGCGTTCATAAGAATATCGATATTTTAAGAGCAAGTTGATCAAAGCTATCTCATTCTAAACCTCATTGCACAAAAATGCCATAGTATCAACTCCATCGGCAAAATCATCAACCTCCGGAAACTGTGTGGATCCATATTTCGAATATGGAAATCCGGCAAACTCTTGACCTGAGATGGTCTGTATGTCGTTTTTCTGTTTCCGTAATGTTTCAATGACCTCGTTTAGGTCATTAAACCTTTGAATATTTATTTCTCCGATCATTGAAAACGGAGATTCCTGTTCTTTTAACAGGAAAAAGCCCCCATCAAGGAAAGGCTGTTGGGCTGTGAGATAAATCGCCTTCCTGTATGTATAATTTTGGTGATATTTGTGGTTTTCCGCAGTACCTGAAAAAGCTTGAAAAACCTCAATTAAAGCTTCTATCTCAAAGCCATCCTCAATAAATAGCTTGGATACATTTCTGCAACCAAGACCAAAAAATGAGAAAACGTCTTTTCCCAGCTCAAGCATCTCTTCTTTGGTAGTCGAATTATCAATCACCCCGACTGAGGTTCTATTCCTTCTGAAAACATGTGGCAATTTTCCAAAATAAAAATCGAAATACCTGTTTGTGTTATCACTACCCGTACCGATAAATGCATCAATCCCATTTAACCTGTCTTTGATCCCAACCCTGTTTTCAAGATCAGGGTCTAAGCGATAGAGTTGAGTGATCAGGGCTTTCATCAATACCTGATCCTTACTGCTCAGCTTGACGATTGCGTTATGACCAGATAAAAGCACACATAAGAGATCATGAAAGCCTACAAGCGGTATATTACCGGCCATGACTATGCCAATATCCAGTTTTTTGGATCCGGCCTGGTAAACTTCAGAAAACCTATCAAGGGATTCCTTATTCAGCCAGTTTTGGATACCTGCAATAGCCAATTCAATAGATTCCTGGGTGAACCAAGGATTCTCTTGATGTGCTTCTTCAAGAAGCTTTTCATCTTTCTTCCACCCCTCCATTCTACCTCCCAAATCTACAAGGGAATTAATCACCCTATTTCTATCCACTTTGATACCTGTTTTTAACTTTGCGCAAAAATCAAACTTAATTCCCGAAAAAGAGGTTTTAACAAAAAAAGCTTGCCATGGCAATAATGATAACAGATGAGTGCATAAACTGTGGAGCTTGTGAGCCCGAATGCCCAAATACGGCAATTTATGAAGGTGGGATTGAATGGAACTACTCAGGAGGCACCAATCTTGTGGAAATAGAGTTGCCTTCAGGAGAAAAAGAAGATGCAAGTAAATCCCAAACTCCGAAGTCCGATGAATTCTACTATATCGTAACCGATAAATGCACCGAATGTCATGGATTCCACGAAGAACCGCAATGCGCAGCTGTTTGCCCGGTAGATTGCTGCATACCAGATCCGGATAATGTGGAGTCTGAGGATGTGCTTTTTACCAAGAAGGAATACCTTCACGGGGAGTAATTCTTTTGGAAATGAAAAATCTAGAAGACCTTTCCCTTGAGGGAAAAAGGGTCGTGGTCAGGGTGGACTTCAATGTCCCCTTAAATGAAAATTCCGAGGTCGCTGATAATACACGTATCAAGGCGGCTCTTCCCACCATCAATTTTGTTTTGGAAAGGGGAGGAAAACCGATACTCCTATCCCATCTGGGAAGACCTAAGAATGGTCCGGAGGAAAAATTTTCTCTAAAACATGTCGTAAGCGAACTGGCCTCTCTCTCGGGCAGCTCAGTGGAATTCTGTCCAGATTCAGTTGGAACTGAGGCCGAGGAATTCACTAATTCTTTGGCAATGGGAACAATTGGTTTAATGGAAAATGTCAGGTTCCATTCTGAAGAAACCAAAGGGGACAATGAGCTTGCGAAAGGATTCTCCAACTTAGGCGATGTCTACATAAACGATGCATTTGGATCAGCTCACAGAGCTCATAGCAGCACTACCCAAATTGCCACCTTCTTTACCGAAAAAGCTCCTGGATTCCTAATGCAGGCAGAGCTTAAAAATGCCAATAATGTCCTCAATAGTGCCAAAGAACCTTTTATCGCCATAATGGGGGGAGCTAAGGTTTCCGACAAGATGGAGATCATTGAAAACCTTCTGCCCAGGATCGACTATCTCATTATTGGAGGAGGAATGGCCTATACCTTTTCAAAAGCTGCAGGGGGTGAAATAGGTAATTCACTTGTAGAGGAAGACAAATTAGACCTTGCCAATTCTCTGTTGGACAAAGCAGAAAGCCATGATACAAGGATCTTTTTGCCAGTTGATTCGAAAGTAAGCGACACTTTTTCAAACGATGGACGCAGCGATATCCAGCCTTCGAATATGATCGAAGAAGGTTTTATGGGCCTTGACATCGGTCCAAAAGCGATAGATGAGTTTTGCAATGTGATCCTTTCTTCGAAAACCATCCTTTGGAATGGCCCGATGGGTGTTTTCGAATTCTCAAATTTCGCAAGTGGGACATTTGAGGTGGGAAAAGCAGTTGCTAAGGCAACTTCAAATGGAGCATTTTCACTCATTGGTGGTGGTGATTCTGCCGCAGCCATCAAGAAGCTTGGCCTCTCAGATCAGGTTTCCTACGTTTCAACCGGAGGGGGTGCACTTCTGGAATATTTTGAGGGAAAAGACTTACCTGGAGTGATGGCTCTGGAATAAACCTACAATGATCTTCGCTCGAGCCTTACAATGGTTTAACTCACTGAGTATTGATGTCGCGATTGGTTCCGTCGGTGGCGCAGTGCTGATATCTTCTCTTACTGAGATCGAGCAGGACCCTTTTACTTTAATAGCCTTAGGAGCAACAGTTTGGCTGGTTTATTCTTTTGACCACCTGCAGGACGCATACTCTATAAAAGGAAATGCCAGAACACATCGGCACAGGGTGCATCAAAAGTACTTTATACCGTTGGTCATCTGCTTCGTGATTGTAGGTACTCTTAGCTCTCTTTTTATCCTTCCTAAGCTTCCGATGAATGTTCTTCAACTCGGTGTGTTGCTTTTGCTCATGGTTTTTCTTCATTGGATCTTCAACAAATTCGAGTCTAACAACTCTACTTACATGGGAAAGGAGTTTAGGATATCCATTATTTATGTACTGGGAATTGCCCTTCCAGCATTCGCAAATGGAGCTTTTCACCATCCAGCCTTTTTTCCGCTATTGGTTCTTTTCCTCCTACTCGCTTCCCTTAATCTCAATATTCTCTCCCTTGTCGAAAATGAGATCGACCGGCTCCAGGACCAGAGCAGCATAATGCTTAGCATTAGATATACCAGGGTTTCACAGATCATCAAGCTTCTTGCTCTTGCTTATATAGGGGTTTATATATATTCGGCCCTATTCATTTTTGAAGGAATGGATTCAAGACTGGTCATGGGCTTTATTTTCCTTGGAACAATTACACCCTACCTCTTTCACGAAAGGCTTATAAAAAATGATGTGTATAGGGTAATCGGTGACCTAAGCTTTTCATTCTCTTACCTGATACTTCTTTGAAATATTCCAATAACTACGGACTGATCTCACATTTTTATGACCCCCTGGCCAATATGGTTTTCGGAAGATCATTGGTTCAAGCCGCAGCTAATCCATTCCTTGAATTAGAAACAGAAGGAAAAAACATTCTCATTCCTGGCATAGGTACCGGAAGCTTTTTAAGCCTTATTCCAAAGTCAAGATTGGTTGAACCAGAATTGATTCTTGGGATAGATGATTCGGAAAATATGCTGAGCAGGGCTTCAAGGAAAGTCAACGAGCTGGGAATACAGGATATGATTTCATTAAAAAGATCTGACTTCTTTGATCTCCGACCTAGCATGAAATTTGATCTTTTATTGGCAAATTTCTTTTTGGATTGTTTACCAAATAGACAAATAGAAGAATTCATGCTAAAGGCATACCAGAGCACCGCGGCGGATGGGCGGTTGGTAATCACAGATTTTTCCTTGAATGAGTCCAGACATATGATGAAGGAAAAGGCATTGATCCACGTGGCATATGCTTTCTTTAAAATTTCTACCAATATTCCGCGTTTATCCTTGCCAGACCTTGATCAGTACGTTGACAAAGGTTTGTGGAAGATCGAGGAAGAATGGAAATACTTGAATGGTTTTATTAGGTCGATTGTTTTAGTGAAAAGGGGAAATAATACTTTAAAAACCAGCCTTTAATAACCAAAAATGAATAATAAGGAATCTTCGCTTATGCATTTGAATAATTTAGTACACCTGGCCAAGATCGATCAGCACTTTGATGAAAGAGAAGAAGAGTTGATCTACCGTATAGGAAGAAAAGTGGGGTTCTCGGATGAAGAGATTAAGGAAACCATCGAAAACCCCCACACCTCAGATATAAGTCATCCGGAATCAAAGGAGGAGCAGTTCGAGACTCTTTTCAATGTAGTAAACATGATGATGGTGGATGGGCGCTTGTATCAAAAGGAACTTGATTACTGTATTGAGGTGGCCCTCAAATTAGGTTTTAAAAAAATTATCGTTACCGTTCTTATCAGAGCAATTGAGGATGGACTGAAGCTTGAAATGGATGAGAATTCCATTCGTCAGGAGGCTTTCGAACTCATATCGGACTAAGTGGAAAATTTTTAATCCACCCTTTCTATTCCTGAATAGCTATTATGCTAATTTAGCTTCCAGAGGAAGCAGCACATGGAACTAAAAAAGCTTGAGGCCAAGGGCTTCAAAAGTTTTGGTGATAAGATCGTAATCAATTTTGATAGAGGGGTAACCGGGATCGTTGGACCTAATGGTTGTGGAAAATCCAACATCGTGGACGCGATCCGGTGGGTACTTGGTGAGCAAAAGATCAAGAACCTTAGGTCCGATAAGATGCAGAACATCATCTTTAACGGAACTAACAAAAGAAAACCTCTTCAACTGGCGGAAGTCTCCCTGACCTTCTCCAACACAAAAAATATCCTTCCTACCGAGTACTCCGAAATAACCACCACCAGGAAATATTTTCGTTCAGGGGAAAGTGAGTACCAATTGAATGGGGTCACTTGTCGGCTCAAGGATATCATGGACCTCTTTGTGGATACCGGGATCGGGCCGGATTCCTACTCCATCATTGAACTCGGGATGGTAGATGATATCCTGCAAAACAAGGATGGTGCCCGGAGAGCCATATTTGAGGAGGCTGCCGGAATATCAAAGTTCAAGATCCGGAAAAAGCAGACCCTTAAAAAGCTAGACGATACCGATGCCGATCTAGAAAGAGTAGAGGATCTGGTTTTCGAGATTGAAAAGAACATGCGCTCACTTGAAAGGCAGGCCAGGCAAACCAAAAGATATTTTGAGCTCAAGGAGCAATACAAAGACCTAAGTCTGAAGTTTGCCAGATTAAAGGTCGAGGAGCAAAAAAGAAAACTGGACAGTACCAATAATTCCATAAAAGGTGAAGAGGATAAGAAGTTGGAAATCCAAGCGAAGATCAATAAGCTAAATGCCGAATTGGAAAAGATCAAGTCCAGCCTTGTCAACGAAGAAAAAGCCCTGTCAACCAAGCAAAAACACTTAAACGAGCACCTTGGGAAGATCAGGAATACTGAATCCGAAAAACAGATCAAGAACGAGAGACTTAACTTTTTGAATTCAAGGGTGGAGAGTCTTCATTCTGAACTTGAAAAGGATAAAAAATCCAAAGAAAGGGTCGCTTTTACGATCGAAGGCATCGAAAAGGAAAACTCTGAATTGAATAAGGCTCTTGGGGTCGCCAAAGCAGCAAGACAGCAACAGGAGACCAAAACCGTAGAGGTGAGAGACAGGTCTTCAAAGACACTTGAATCCTATAGGAAACTAGAGGAAGACCTTCGGACCACCCAAAAAGAATACGATGATCATTCAAGGGTAGTTGAAATCGGCGCCGTACAGATCACCACTCTCCAAAACCAACTTGATGATTCTCAGCAAAGCAAGTCGGAACAGGAGAAAACAATTCAGGAGTTTGAATCCAGGTTGGATGAGATCACAAAACGGGAGGCGGTCATTTCGGAAAGGGCTGGAAATCTCGAGGAAGAAAAAAAGAGCCTTTCCAAAGAGATCGAAAAGAAGGAAGTTGAAGCAAAAGAAGAGGACAAGAACCTTGATCGTCTTCTAAGAAAACTTGAATCAAAGGAAAACGAACTCAAGCTTACCCAGAGCATGGTGGATAATCTGGAAGGCTATCCTGAAGCCATTAAGTTCCTTAACAAGGAAAAGGGCTGGGCTGAAAAGGCGCCCCTTCTTTCAGATATCATCAGCACATCAGAGGAGAACCGGTTAGCGATAGAAAACTACCTTGAACCGGTTCTTAACCACTATGTTGTCAAGAACAAGGCAGAGGCCCTTAAGGCCATCGAGTTGCTTAGCGGATCTTCGCGGGGGCGTGCAAACTTTTTCCTTCTCGACTCAATTAAGGACAAGAAATCTCAAATTCCTGAGATCCTGAATCAGGCGGTACCGGCAACAGAGGTGGTTGAGTTTGATTCAGCCTATCAGAAATTGATCCAGTATCTTCTTGGCGATGTTCTGATCATTTCCTCAATAAACGATATTCCAAATGATCCAGGGGACTCTATCTGGATCACCAAGGATGCCAAAGTCGTACAAAAGAAATTCACCATTTCCGGTGGATCTGTGGGATTGTTTGAAGGGAAGAGAATAGGGAGAATTAAGAACCTGAAGGTCCTTAAAAAGGAAGTTAACAAGCTTCAAAAAGAGTGCGAAAACCAAAAGAGGGTCCTTGAAAACAAAGAAAAGGTACTTCTGGAATTGAAGCAGCAGCATGATTCTATTCCCCTTGACGACGCTCAATTTGATCTGAACAAAGTACACAGGGAGAAGGTTGAATTCGAAAGCCGGAAGGAACAGATAAAAAAGATACTATCCGAAGGTCAAAACAAGAAGGATTATATCGGTGAAAAGATAGAGCAGTTGAAATCTGATACCGAGAAATCCCTTCCACAAAAGGACATCCTTAGTTCAAAGCTAAAGGTTCTCCATAAAGAATTTGAAGAATCCAAAACGGAGTTGGACAGGGTTCAAGAAAATCTAAGCCTTGAAGAAACGGCCCTGGAAAAGGCAAAATTTGAGGAGATCAGGATCGAGAATGAATTGAAGACCCTTGTTCAGGATCAGGGTTATAAGGAAAATACTCTTTTGGAGATCCAGGAACGGATCGAAAAGAACAGTTTAGAACTGAAGGAAAAAGACACCTCGATCAAAGATCTCATCCAGAATGAAGAGGTACAGGAATCAGATCTTCTGGTGCTATATGAAGAAAAGGAGAAGATTGAAAAGGAGCTGAACGAAGCGGAAAAGGGCTATTATGCGGTCAGAGAAAAGATCACTGAGATTGAAGGGGAAGTGAGAGAACTAAATCAGAAAAGGGAGATATCCGATCAGGTTATAATTGATTACAAAGATCAGCTAAATCAAATCCAACTGGATCTTACCTCCGTAAAAGAGAGGCTTTCGGTTGAGTTCGAAACCGATTTTGAAGAATTTCTCAAGTTGGAATTAGAAGAGGGTCTGGATGTAATGGAACTTGAAGGCGAGGTAGAAACAGTTAAAACCAAGCTTGATAAGATCGGTCCGATCAATCCGATGGCTCTTGAAGCATTTGAAGAGGTTAAGGAGAGACATACCTTCATTCTTGAACAAAGAAAAGACCTGGAAGAGGCAAAAGCTTCACTCCTTTCTACCATCGAAGAGATCGATCGGGTTGCTACAGAAACTTTTAGCAATTCCTTTGAAAGGATCCGAGAGAACTTCATCAACGTATTCAGAACCCTGTTTTCAGAAGGGGACACATGTGATCTCAAACTTTCGGATCCTGAAAACCCCTTGGAATCCGACATTGAGATCATTGCGAAACCAAAAGGAAAACGACCGTTGACCATCAATCAATTGTCGGGAGGGGAAAAAACCTTAACAGCGACTTCCCTCCTGTTCTCGGTTTACCTTTTAAAACCCGCACCATTTTGTGTTTTCGATGAGGTGGATGCTCCCTTGGATGATGCGAACATCGATAAGTTCAATAACATCATCAACGAGTTCTCGAATAAGTCACAATTCATTATTGTTACCCATAACAAACGAACCATGGCCAATACCCAGATGATATATGGGATCACCATGGTGGAAAGTGGGATCTCAAGGGTTGTCCCTGTGGATCTTAGCAACCTGAATTAATGGCCACTCAAAGGTTAATCGATAGCCGAAAAGGCTTTGGGACCCCCGCTGTTTTTTTCACAGCTATCTCCACTATCCTTGGCGCCATCCTATTCCTGAGGTTTGGTTATGCAGTTGGAAATGTCGGCCTTTTGGGAGCATGGGCAATAATCATTTTAGGTCATATGGTCACCATCCCCACAGCAATGGCCATTGCAGAAATAGCAACGAATCAAAAAGTAGAGGGAGGAGGTGAATATTTTATCATTTCAAGATCATTCGGCCTGACCGTTGGTGGAGCAATCGGCACGGCCCTTTACCTTTCTCAGGCGATCTCAGTAGCGTTTTACATAATTGCCTTTGCGCAGGCATTTGAACCTGTCTTCCAATGGCTTTTAGAGAAATACGCAATTTACGTCTACGATTATCGGATCATTTCCATTCCGTTCCTCGTCCTGCTCTTCTTTCTGATGATCAGCAAGGGGGCCTCTCTTGGGGTCAAAACCCTCTACGTGGTGGTCGCTATCCTTGGAGTAGCATTATTGCTTTTTTTTCTGGGTACTGGAACCAACCCTTACCTCGCTGACGACTTTTCATTTACAATAAAGGTAGACAACCCCAACTCCTTCTTTCTTGTCTTTGCGATCTGCTTCCCGGCATTTACCGGAATGACAGCAGGAGTAGGTCTATCAGGAGATCTGAAGGATCCAAGGAATGCCATTCCCAAGGGAACATTTGCAGCCACCATTTTTGGAATGTTGGTATATATGGCGATCGCTCTAAAACTATACCTCTCGGCAAGTCCGGAGGATCTCCACGACAAGCAATTGATCATGAGCGATATTGCTATTTGGGGACCCATAATACCTATCGGTTTGGCAGCAGCCACCATTTCTTCAGCCCTAGGTTCAATGATGGTAGCTCCAAGGACACTTCAGGCCCTTGCAGGAGATAAAAATCTCCCATTTAGAGGGGTAAGCTATTGGCTATCAAGGGGTAAGGGTAAAACCAACGAACCAAATAATGCCACCATGATCACCACAGGGATTGCATTGATCTTCGTGATCATAGGAGATGTGAATACAGTAGCTGGTATTATCACGATGTTCTTCATGCTGACCTATGGATCGATCTGCATGATCTCCTTTTTCGAGCATTTCGCATCAGATCCCTCCTATCGCCCTTCTTTCAAAAGCCGCTGGTATTTCTCTCTTCTCGGAGCTGTCATGTGTTTGATACTGATGATCCAGATCAACGCAAAATACGCATTCCTTGCCCTGATCATGATGACAATTTTATACCTCATCATTTCAAGATCGAAAGATGAAAAGGAAGGGCTTGCCGGGATCTTTCAAGGCGTCATCTTCCAACTTAGTAGAGTGCTACAGGTCTTTTTACAAAAAGTGGATAAGGATCCTGACAAGGAGAACTGGAGGCCCTCGGTGGTCTGCATCTCCAAGGACAGCTTCAAAAGAGTTGCGGCCTTTGAACTGCTGGGATGGATAAGCTATCGTTATGGATTTGGGACCTTCATTCACCTGATCGATGGATACCTGTCAAAGGAAACCCACAATGAGTCCAAAGAAGCTCTTGGCAGGCTGATTAAGATGGCCGAAGCCTCAAAGAACAACGTCTATCTGGATACTTTGATCAGTCCCTCATATACCTCCGCCATTGCACAGGTGATCCAGCTTCCGGGAGTTTCGGGAAAGGAGAATAACACCATCCTTTTTGAATATTCCAAGGATGAACCTGAAATGCTGGACGCTATAGTTGAGAATTACCAACTCACCAAGTCGAGTGATTTCGATGTGCTGATCCTCGGAAGCTCAAAGAGGAGATTCGGCATGAAAAGCGAGATCCATCTTTGGATAACTCCCAATGATTTTCAAAACGCTAATCTGATGATCCTGATGGCCTACATAATTATCGGTCATCCTGATTGGAAAAATGGCAACATAAAAATCTTTTCACTTTTCCCCGTAAAAGAATTGGATAACCAAAAAGAGCAGTTGTTGGGATTGATCAAGGCTGGTAGAATTCCTATCTCGGCTTCAAACATCAGAATGATCCCCAAACAGGAAAACGAAGACTCAAAGACCCTGATCAATAATATCTCTAAAGATGCGGACCTTACAATTATGGGTTTAAGAAGCGAAATGGTCCGGCATGAGGAATCCGAGGTGTTTAAAGGTTATGAAGAGGTTGGCGATATCCTATTCGTCAACACCAACACCAGGAAGGATATCAAATAGCCTACTTCTTTATAAGTTTTTTCGTAACAGAATATCCTTCTCCCTGGATCTTCAGAAGGTAAATTCCCCGGTTCAATTCCTTAACGTTATGATTTTCAAAGTAGGGATTCAAAACTAGCACTCTGCTTCCTTTGAGGTCGTAGATCTCCAGGGATTCGACCTTGATATTACCATTCAACTTGAAGGAATTAAAAACCGGATTTGGGCTTATAGTGAATTTTGGATCGCGTACAACTGAAGAAAGAGAAGTTGTTGTAGAAACTGTTACAGTTAGATCAGGGCCGGACCCCGTGCTTTCCCTTGAATTAAATCTTTTTGCTGTTTGGTTGGTGCTCTCATCACCAATAAGAATGAAACCATGATTGGATATGGTCCCGTCAACAATATCCTGAATAAGGTCGTCAAGATTTTGGGAGGACCAGGTATAAGTTCCTGAACCATCAACACTTGCCGATGCCAATGATGGTCCAAAATCTCCTCCTGGGCTGGTCCACATGGTTTGAGACCAAAAAGTATAGCCCCAAGTACAATCTGCTGAGGTAGCGGTACCCCCTTGGCCTGGATTTGAAGTATTATTGGATGTTCCTTCTCCCCAATCCTTGTCCACAGCATGAATATTTATAGTCCTTGAACCACCTTGGCCAATGGTAGCCGTCATGGATAAACTGGCGCCAACAACAGTTGAACCCGCAGGAATCGAGCTAAAATCAAACTTGATAAGCGCTCTTCTATCATTACCCTGATTAGTTCTTCCTACAAAAAGAGACTCTCCTGCCCCAAGACTTTTGTTCACATCTTCGGAAAAGATGGAATTATCCTTGTCTACGCTTAAAGGAATTTGGGTCTGAGCATAGGCGGATAAAACAAAAAGGGTTGAAATCAGGGTAAATAGGTATCTTTTCATGGTGACGGGTCTCTTGTTAAACAGCTCAAAATTCTAGCTTTGCGTTTCTAAAATAATTAATGCACCATAGACTATCATCCTAAATGAAGAATATTTCTGTAATCGGTTCTGGAACCATGGGCAACGGCATTGCCCACGTTTTTGCTCAAAATGGCTTTGAAGTCAACCTAATCGATGTAAATCCTGATGCATTGGATAGAGCAATGAAAACCATCGAAAAGAATCTGGATCGCCTGGTTGCCAAAGAAAAGATCGATGAAAACACCAAAACAGAAACCCTTAACAGGATAAGTAAGGGTACTTCAATAGGTGAAGGGGTGAAAAATGCAGACCTTGTGGTAGAAGCAGCTACAGAAAACCTTGATCTAAAGGGCAAGATCTTTCGGGAAATGGATGAAAATGCACCGGAATCTGCTATCCTAGCCACCAATACATCCTCCATTTCAATAACCAAGTTGGCATCCTTTACCAGAAGGCCGGGGCAGGTTATTGGGATGCACTTTATGAATCCGGTTCCAATAATGAAATTGGTTGAGGTCATTAAAGGTTATTCAACTACTGATCAGGTTATGAAAATGGTTCTGGATACCTCCTCAAAACTTGGAAAAATACCCGTGGAGGTTAATGATTACCCCGGTTTTGTTGCCAACAGGATCTTGATGCCCATGATCAATGAAGCCATTGAGACCCTTTTTGAAGGAGAAGCAGGAGTAATAGAAATTGACACAGTAATGAAATTGGGAATGGCCCATCCTATGGGGCCTCTGCAACTGGCTGATTTCATCGGTCTGGATGTTTGCCTGTTTATCCTCAGGGTGATGCACGAAGGTCATGGAAAACCAAAATACGCACCCTGTCCCCTGCTTGTTAACATGGTAGAGGCTGGGCATCTAGGAGTAAAATCCGGCTCCGGTTTCTACGACTATTCGGGAGGAACCAAGGAACTGGTGGTAGCCAAACAGTTCAGCTAGGCTTCTTCTTTGCTGGGAAATTTCTTCTTTATTTCTTCCTTGATAGGAATTGGATTCCCATGGGCATCGATGTGCACAAAGGTGATCTTGGTTGTACAAACCACCTTTTCCTGTCCTGTATAAACATTATGCTTCCGAGCCTCCATCGAAAGCCTGATAGAAGTATTTCCAATATGCTCAATATCCCCGTAGATATGAATGAGGAAGCCCTCTTTGACCGCCTTCTTGAAAACCACTTCTTCAAGCTTAACCGTGACCATATTGGCCGATTGGCAGGTCCTTGCAGCCAGGGCAGCAGCAGCCTCATCTATCCATGATAGCATGTTGCCACCAAATAGGTTCCCATGAACACCAAGGTCCTGCGCAAGTGCGATCTTAGTTGTAATTCTTTCCACTAAACCACTATTGAATTATCCCTCAAAGCATCGTTCAAGGATGTTTTAAGGTCAGTACTTTCTTTTCTTTTGCCAATGATCAGGGCCGCAGGGACCTGGAACTCTCCGGCAGGGAATTGCTTTGTGATCCCACCAGGTATAACAACCGACCTCTCCGGTATTTCCCCCTTGTACTCAATCGGCTTGCTCCCGGAAACATCAATGATCCTGGAACTCGAGGTCAGGGTCACATTGGCACCGAGAACGGCCTCTTTTCCAATTTTTACTCCCTCCACAAGTATGCACCTTGATCCTATGAAAGCCCCGTCTTCTACTATAACAGGAGATGCCTGGATAGGTTCAAGAACTCCGCCGATCCCAACTCCCCCACTTAGGTGTACATTTTTTCCGATCTGAGCACAACTCCCAACCGTGGCCCAGGTATCCACCATAGTGTTTGAATCAACATAAGCGCCGATGTTCACATAGGAGGGCATCATTACTACCCCGGGAGCTACAAAGGACCCATACCTTGCAATTGCATGAGGCACCACCCTCACTCCCAGCTGCTCATAACCACTTTTTAGGGGGATCTTGTCAAAAAACTCAAAGGGGTCCTGCCCTATCGTTTTCATTCCCTTGATAGGAAAGTATTGAAGAACAGCCTTTTTTACCCATTGATGGACTTCCCATTCACCGCCTGATCTGGAGGCTACTCTTAATCTCCCCTTATCCAGTTCTTCGATCACCTCCTCAATTGCAAGGATGGTTTCTGGAGATTTAAGCTCTTCTTTGTTCTCCCAAGCCGACTCTATTATTTCCTGATGATTCATCTTTGAGTATTGGAAAAGAAAAAGATCATAATTGGCAGTATTCTGAAGCCTGCTAACGAGGTGCGAATGTACAAAAAGTTGGGAGCATCAATTTCCAAATCAGGGTTCAGGGATATCTGTTATTTCGGATCAAAATGTATAGAGGAGGATCAAAAACCAGATCAGGTAAATGATGATTTCATTTATTCCAGGTCAATTTTCAAACGAACCCTAAGAGCATTTTCTTTTTTCTTTTTTATCGTCAAAAGGCAACCAGACCTCCTGATCATCACTACATGGGAATTGCTGCTTCCTGCTCTTTTTAGCAGACTATTAGCCAGGGCGAGCATCATTTATGATATCCAGGAGAATTATTATAAGAATGAAAAGAATAAGGGAGTTACTGGAAGAATAAGAGCCTTGATCATCAGAGGTCTGGAGCAGGTCTCTTCTCAATTCATAGTCCATTTCTTTCTTGCTGAAAGGTGCTATGAGGAAGAACTAGGATTCACAAAAAAGAAATCTACCCTCCTTGAAAACAAGGCCCTTGAAAGCTTCAAAGACCTAAAATCAGGATCCAAACTATACGACCTTTTCTACGGCGGGACTATTGCTGATCAGACCGGATTAAGACAGGTCGAAATGATCTGTGAGTTGATTAAGGACAAGGACATAAAGATCTCTACCTATGGACACTGTCCTTCCCAAAAGGACCTTGATAGAGTGAAGGCGTTGGCCAAAAAATATTCATTTTTTGAAGCCCAGGTTAGCGAGGTTCCAAAAAGTCACAATGAATTGCTTGAGAAAATGACGAAGGCCCGGTACAACCTCGCATTGTACCCACCAAATCCAGCGATTGAAAACAGGATCCCTACAAAATTCTTTGAGGGAATAGTTTTAGGCATCACCCTGATCACTATAGAAAACAAAACCTATCAAAATTTCTTTAATGCTTATGGAGGAGGGATCATAATTTCAGATCTCAACGAGATCTTCCCCATTTTAAAAATGGATCAGATAAACAAAGAGCAAATTCATCCCCCAAACCCAGATCTTCTTTGGGAGTCTTCCGAAAACCGTATAAAAAGTACTCTTTCTGAAATATTCAATTTAAGCGGTTAGGTAAATTTGCCGGCATTCTTGGTACTCATATGAATAGACTAATCAAAAACGCATTTATACTAATAGCTTTTCTATCTCTGGCTTCCTGCGAAAAAAAGGTTGAGAAGGAGGAAGTGGTAATTACGGCTACAACCGGGATCATTGCGGATTGCTTGAAAAACCTTTTGCCCGATGAGGTGGTAATAAAATCGTTGATGGGCCCTGGAATTGATCCGCATTTGTATAAGCCAACAAGTGCAGACCTTGCTAAGCTCAAAGAAGCGGATATCGTTGTGTATAATGGACTGGCATTGGAAGGTAAGATGGAAGAGATCCTAAAAAACCTTTCTAAAAAGAAACCCACCCTTGCTGTATCAGATTTCCTGGATCAGGAAAACCTTATAAGTTCAAAAGCATATACAGGTTTGTATGATCCTCATATTTGGTTTGACATGGAGCTATGGAGAGAAGGAATTCAAGGCCTTTCAGATTCCATATACGCTCAACAGGAATGGGAACTGGGAAATGGAAAAAGATCCGCATATCTGGATTCATTGAGCAACCTAAGCTCATGGATCTCTAATAATCTGAATGCAGTACCAGAGGAAAAAAGAATTCTGGTGACCGCTCATGATGCATTTAGCTACTTCGGAAGGGCTTATGGCATTCGGGTGGTTGGTCTCCAGGGGATCTCCACGCTTTCTGAAGCAGGCTTGAAGGATATAGAGAATACTATCAGTTTCATTATAGAAAACCAGATAAAAGCAGTTTTTATTGAGAACATCGTTTCGCCAAAAGCCATAAAGGCCGTAATTGAGGGGTGCAAACTCCAGGGCTACGATGTGGAATTGGGAGGCACACTTTATTCCGACGCGCTCGGGAAGGATGGTACTGCTGAAGGGGATTATCTTGGTATGATCCGCCACAATGTTAATACAATAATGAATTCTATCCGTTGAGCCAGGGAAAAGACATAGCCTGTGAGGTTCATGACCTAAAGGTCAGCTATGACAATAAACCTGTGCTCTGGGGTATCGACTTCGACGTCCCAAAAGGCGTTCTGGCCGGAATAGTTGGACCCAATGGATCTGGAAAAACCACGCTTCTAAATACCATCCTGGGCCTGAAGAAACCAGACAGAGGCTACGCAAAAGTGTTTGGTGAGCAGATAGAAGATATTCGCAAAAAGGTTTCCTACGTTCCTCAAAGAGATACCGTTGATTGGGATTTTCCTGCCACCGTATTTGAGGTTGTCTTGATGGGGAGGTACGGTCAATTAGGCCTTTTCAAGAGTCCCAAGAAATCAGACAAAGAGATTGCAATGAAGTCCCTGGAAAAAGTCGGGATGGAAAAATTCAGCAAAAGGCAGATCTCAGAGCTTTCCGGGGGGCAGCAGCAAAGGGTATTTATCGCAAGGTCACTAGCCCAACAAGCCGAGTTATTTTTTCTTGATGAACCCTTTGCGGGAGTGGATGCAGCCTCCGAAGAATCCATTATTGCATTGATGAAGGATATGGTGAAGGAGGGTAAGACCCTGATCGTTGTCCATCATGACCTTAATTCGGTCCAGGATTATTTTGAGTACTTGATCCTGCTGAATCTACGGTTGATTTCAGCCGGCCCGACAAATGAGGTTTTTACAGAAGAGAATCTTTCTAAGACCTATGGGGGACAGTTGACTATTCTAAGCCGGATAGCAGAAGCAACCGGAAGAAAGACCAAAGCCTAAAAAAGTTCTGAAACCATACACCTGGCTGAACCTCCCCCGTATTTCTCAATGGTTGGAATACTGGCCTCTACAAGAAACTTCTCATGATCCATTTCCTCCAATTGGGCTTCGGAAAAAGCATTCTTAGCACTCCTGGACAAGAGTACTCCCTTCTTTCCTTTTTGGTTCTTTACCTCAAGGATATTTCCACAGAATGAATTAAGCTGGTCCGCATTGATCTTGATAACATGGGACCTTCCTTCATTCAACATGGATTCTACCTTCTTTTTTAGCTTTTTATCCTTAAGGCAATCGGGGCAAAAGACAGCCAGATCCGAGCCAACAGACATAAGTACATTGG
Source organism: Cytophagales bacterium (assembly GCA_028279065.1). GTDB lineage: Bacteria > Bacteroidota > Bacteroidia > Cytophagales > CCMP332 > JANQHS01. The sequence goes on along the minus strand of JANQSY010000090.1, from coordinate 2,575 downwards.
TATGGTATATGGGGGTTCCATTTTCTTCGGTTTCAAATGGCACCACCTCATACTTTAAAATCTCTCCAACCCTGGTCAAAAGGTCCTGAGAAGATCGGCTTGATAAAGCACAGAAGATCCTCTTGTTCTTACGGTCGAAAACCATACTTCCGGTTCCTTCCAGGTATTTATTCTCATCCTCGAACCAAGCCATATCCACCACTTCATGTTCAGGGTAGATCCTCATCAAATAATCCTTAACCGTTTCCAGTCTTTCGGTCCTCCTGGTTTTTGATTCCATGGGATAGAAGATCAAAAAACCCTCCGGGTGTACCGAGAACCAATTGTTTGGAAATACAATATCAGGAGAAGTGTTATCGCTCGGCTGCTCAAAGGTATCGACCAGTACCCCTTGAGATTCCAAAGCCGTAACGAAGGAATCAAATTCCTTCACCGCATTTTCTGATATAGCTACTGCTTGGGAATCTTCAATTTCTTTCTGAAAGGTATTCGAGGATAAGGTTTCAGAGTTAGAACCAAAGAATTTCGGCCTTATCATCAGCAATCTGTCCGCCAACTGTTTCATTGTTGAAAATTAGGAGCTTAATGATAGCGCAATTACCGATTAATTTTTAATTATTTGTACTAGTCACCTGACCAATTCTAAACACGGCTTTTAAGACTATATGGCGACAGAGAGCAAGAAAAAAAAGGTATTCGTCCTTGATACCTCGGTGATACTTTACGACCACAATTCAATTGACAACTTCGAAGAGAATGATATTGCCATTCCGATTACGGTGTTGGAAGAGCTGGACAACTTCAAAAAGGGAAGCGATACAAAGAACTTTGCAGCAAGAGAATTCATTCGCAGGCTTGATGAGCTTGCTGGAAAGCATTCATTGAAAGAATGGATCCCATTGAATGGCCCCAGCAAAGGTAAAGTCAAGGTCCTACTGAACGGGGATAAGGAAAACCGGACTAAGAACATCTTTACAGAAAATACCGCTGATCATAAGATCCTCAGTTCTGCTCTTGGCCTTCGAGAAGAAGAACCCAATAAAAAGGTCATCCTGATTACCAAGGATATCAACCTTAGGGTCAAAGCAAAATCTCTTGAACTTCCTTCCGAGGATTATGAGACCGGAAAGATCCGTGAGGTTAGTGAGCTTTACACCGGCAAAAAGATCGTTGAGGGCCTTGACCCCAAACTGATCAACAAGCTTTACAAAAACTCCTCAGTAAGTTGGAATGAGTTCTTTGAAGAAGAACCCATCAAGAATCAGTATTTCATTTTTAAAAGCGATTCCAATTCAATTTTGGCCTATTACAATGGCCTGGACGGGTTCATCCATAAGATCGGAAAGAAAACTGTCTACGGGATAACAGCAAAAAACGCCGAGCAGACCTTTGCTATCCACTCTATTATGCACCAGGATATAAAACTGGTTTCCCTTACAGGTCTGGCTGGAACAGGAAAGACCCTGATCGCACTTGCTTCACTCTTGGAGCAAAGGAGAAGGTTTAATCAGATCTACCTATCAAGGCCCATAGTTCCATTAAGTAATAAGGACATTGGCTTTCTTCCAGGAGATATAAAGTCCAAGATCAATCCATACATGGAACCCCTTTGGGACAATCTTAAATTCATTCAAAGCCATTTTAAGGAAAAGGACAAGGAATTTATCGCCATCAATGAAATGCTGAATTCCGAAAAGCTAGTGGTCAATGCCCTTGCATATATTAGGGGAAGAAGTATTTCCAATATTGGTTTCATCGTAGATGAAGCTCAGAACCTGACCCCTCATGAGATCAAGACCATTATTACCCGGGCTGGTGAGAACACGAAGATCATTTTCACCGGGGATATCAAGCAGATCGACACCCCTTATCTTGATGCGCAATCCAATGGTCTCTCCTACCTGATCGATAGGTTCCAGGATCAGAATCTTTACGCTCATGTAAATCTGGAAAAAGGAGAAAGATCGGAACTTGCCAATCTGGCGAATGAGCTCCTATAAGATCTTTTTTCTATTAGTCCCAGTCCTTTTTTTTGGTTGTAAAAAAGAGAAGGTCCAAAAAGAATTTAGATTCCAAAATGGAGCTGTTTCTTGCGCTCATCCGCTTGCAAGCGAAATCGGGGTTGATATTTTAAAAAAGGGAGGTAACGCCTTCGATGCAGCGATCGCAACCCAATTTGCCCTTGCAGCCTGCTTCCCTAATGCTGGAAATTTAGCTGGCGGTGGTTTTATGCTCGCCAGAACGGCCAATGGGGAATACCATTTTCTTGATTTCAGAGAGACAGCCCCTGCCCTTGCACATAAGGAAATGTATCTTGACGAAGATGGAGAGGTAATTAAAAACGCTTCAACCCTTGGGGCGCTTGCTGTTGGCGTACCCGGAACCATTGATGGATTATGGGAAGCTCATCAAAGATTTGGATCTCTCGGTTGGAAGAAACTTGTTGACGCGTCGATTGAAATTTCTAAGGGGTACGTTATGAGTTCTAGGGAGGTCTTTTTGTCCAATAAGTACTCGGAGGAACTATTGGAGCAAAATGGAGAAGATTTTTTCCTCGTAAAGCAAGGATCGCAAT
>JANQSY010000079.1 GCA_028279065.1 Cytophagales bacterium | reverse complement strand
GTTGAAATCCGACGAGCCAGCTTTGATCATTGAGTGTCTTAATGGCTATAGGTTAAAAGAGGACCTTCCCTCTAATCTTGGTGAATTCACCACACCCCTTGGTATCCCTGAGGTGATAAGAGAAGGGAATGATCTGACTATTGTTACCTACGGTTCAATGTGCAGGATCGTAAATGAGGCAGCCGAACTGTTGATGAAAGAGGGTATTTCCGCAGAGGTTATCGATGTCAGGACATTATTGCCATTTGACATAGGAAATGCAATTGTAGAATCACTAAAGAAAACCAATAAGGTGATCTTTGCGGATGAGGACGTGCCCGGAGGAGCTTCTGCCTACATGATGCAAAAAGTACTTGAAGAGCAGGGAGGTTATTATTGGTTGGACTCAGCGCCAAGGACCGTGACCGGTAAGGACCATAGACCGGCTTATGCTTCTGATGGTGATTATTTTTCCAAACCCAACACAGAAGATGTTTTTGAGGCAGCTTATGAAATCATGTCAGAGGTTGATCCTCAAAAGTTTCCAGAGCTTTATTAGGGAGTTATATATTGAAGGGGCTGGTGAATACCCTGTTACTTCGATTCAATGCCCTGTCATAGATATAAACACCAAACCGTAAAGTGTCATTTGAGGTCCATGGGAAAAACCTTGTGTTAATGATGATCTCGATGGTGCCGCTAACGGGAGCATTTTCAACCTTTTGGCTTACAGGTGGAAACCTTAGATCAGGCCTGAGTATGGTATCCAGAGTTTGAAAATTGATACCATAATATGCTTCAATGAATACCCCATCTCTCTTTACCCAGGTTGACAGAATGGCGTTGCTGAAGGTCAGGTTTTTTACAGAATCAACCGCGTTGGGTTGGTATTCGGGAACAGTATCCCCATTTGGCAGAATGTAGTTGTACTCGTTATAGGGCGGGTCAATCTGAGTAGGGCTCAGACCCAGATCTGCATTCCCATCCTCGAATTCAATGACCAATCCAAGGTTATCCTCATCGTTCTCCTTTAATTCCAAAAAACTAATTTTAGGCGTATCCGGAAAGTCCGGTGGTGTTTGACAGGACAGCATTCCAGTCAACAGGATTACGGAGAGGCACGATATAGTGTTAGTTCTGGTCAACAAGCTAAAAACGTAAGCTTGAAAGATTATATTCCAAAGTTCAAACAAATTCTTCTAAATAGCGAGATCGAAGACTTTGAAACCCTGGCGATCGAAGCTTTCAGGTTTCAGAGCAAAAACTGTTCCGTGTATCGGGAATTCATCTCCCACCTTGGAATAAATGCAAATGAGGTACAAAAGGTTTCCCAGATCCCCTTCCTTCCGATATCTCTTTACAAGTCCAGGGATATAATTGTTCATGGTCTGGAGCCTGAAACCGTCTTTCTCAGTTCGGGGACCGCGGGTGTGGAAAGGAGTAGGAAGTTGGTCCCCGATCTGGATTTTTATCATCAGATCTCCCAAAAAGGATTTGAATATTTTTTTGGGCCTTTGAAAAATTTTCAGTTCATCTTTTTCCTTCCAGGATATGGAAAAGCAAATGAGTCCTCTCTGATCAACATGGCTGATCACTTTTTAAACTCTTCAATACGTGGTGGTTTTATTGAATACCAGACTCAATTGGAGGATCATTTATCTAACGAACTCCAAACTTCAAACTCCATACTTTTATTTGGTGTCACCCACGCCTTGCTGCAACTCGAGAAGTTTCCCGGCTCTGAAAATTTAAAAGTGATAGAAACCGGCGGAATGAAAGGCCGTGGCAAGGAGATCTTGAGAGCTGAAGTTCATCAAAGGATCAAGGAATGCCTCGGCGTTTCAGAAGTTCTTAGTGAATACGGAATGGCTGAACTGATGTCCCAGTCCTATTCACTGGGGAAGGGGATCTTTCAGACGCCTCCGTGGAAGAAGGTCATGGTCAGAGATATTTGGTCCTCAACTGAATACCTTCAGACGGGAAGAACCGGTTTGATCAATATCATTGACCTTGCCAATATTGAAACCTGTTCTTTCATCTCTACCGAAGATCTTGGTAAGGCATATGAGGATGGATCATTTGAGATCCTGGGAAGATTAGATCAAAGTGATTTGAGGGGGTGCAATCTTTTATCTAATTGAGGGGGTTGGGGGAAAACTTGTGTGCAACGTATGTTTATGCGTATTACACTTATTTAGTCTTGTGCAAATGCCCTTGAGAGGCTGATCAAATTGGCATTTAGAAAGCTAAAAAAAATCTTGGCTAGATGATAAATTCGAGCATAACGTCCTGAAATGGGCAGATCATTATGGTCCTGGAACTTCTTGAGCAGACCACTTATTTAGGCTTAAAAGCCGATTTCAATTCCAAACAAAAGGTATACGGGCAGATCATTGAATTCCCATCTCATAGAAAAATTGTTGCCCCACCATGCCAAAGGCAGATTTGCTCGGACCTCCAGGATCCCATGAATGTTTGATTTGAGTTCCGGCCGATAACCAAAACCTCCTAGGATCCCCCATTCGAAAAAGTCAAAAGCTTGTGAATTTGAAATTGAATGGGTTCCATCCCAGACTTCAATTGTTGAATTACTACTAAGCCTGGTATTGACAAAAAACCCGAGTCTTGCAAAGATTTGGTTTTGATCTGCAAAAAACGCCTTTGGAGCCAATTCCAAGCGTAACATGGTTTGATTGGTTTGAAGTCGTTCCGGAAGGCCAAACGGGTTCTAAATATTTATAGCTAGGAAGTACCCATGAGCCTTTTGTATTTCTTTGTTCGAAGAAGAGCATACCATCCAAAGAAAACCTTTTTCCCAGCTGATGTGAGTATTCCACACTTAATAAAAACCCGGGTTTCAGGGTTCTGGAAACTTCATATTCATCGTCTCCTATAAAAAAGGTTGTTCCAGGGCCAAGAAAAAATCCTATGGAATTTTTTTTGAGATCCTCTTGAGCTTTGCAAAGGGCCGGGTTAACAATTAGGAAAGCCAGGAACCATGTCCGCCATAATTCGCTTAGAATCCTATTCACATTTTAAAAGTTATATGAGATTCCAAAGAGGATAAATAAGCTCATATCTTCAATATCCCAAACACCACCATAGTATTGATTCCAGTGACCAAAAGGCAAGTTGGACCGTGCTTCGATTATTCCTTCAAATTTTGGATGGAAATAAAGATTTGCACCGATTCCTGCAAGAATTCCAATTCGGTTTTCCCTGGCAGTTTCCCAATTTGGTCTGATCCGTAATTTTTCATCATAGGGTGGAGGCAATATCACTTCATAAGATAGCCTGGAACTTCCATAAAGCCCAACCCGGGTGAAAAGGATTTGCTTCTCTCCAAAATTGATCTTTGGTGCAAGCCCAATGGAGATTAGCTGTTCCTTCGTGCTTTGCTCTCGGTTGTTAAGGGATGGCCAAGGGTAATTTGTCCAGTCAAACTCCATATTGAATTTTTCTAGAGTGTAAAAAATCGAACCGGTAAGCTCTACACGCTTGGAAAGATTTCTGGAGTATTCAATGCCAAGGAAGAAGCCTGGTTCAGGGTATTTTGACCAGTAATCAGAACCCGGTTGCTCCTTTAAGGTAAAAGTGGTCCCTGGTCCAAAAAAGAATCCCACCGAATTGAGGGAATTGGAATTGGCCAGCATTGACGCAGGAACAAAAAGAAAGGTCAACAGGGTGATTCTGAGTGCCATGTTGAGTGTTGATTGGAGTCAATACATTTCTAAAATAGGCTTTTTATTAAAGGGGATACCCTAATCAGCATATTTTTTGGCATCAGCCGCTGTGATCTTCTCCCCGCTCATTATCACCAATCTCTCGACCACATTTCTTAGCTCACGGACATTTCCGGTCCAGGGAAGGCTTTGCAAATGCTTGATGGCTGCCCCATCGATCTCCTTTTTGTTTTCCCCATAACTTCCTGCGATCTCCTCGAGAAAATGGTCGACCAGAACTGGAATATCATCGCTTCGATCCTTGAGTGATGGAACCTTAATGACCACAACGGACAACCTATGGTAAAGGTCCTCACGAAAGTTTCCAGCCTCTATCTCTTTTTTCAGATCCTTATTGGTTGCGGCCACGATCCTTGGCTTTACTTCGATGTCTTTTTCACCCCCAACCCTTGTGATCTTGTTCTCCTGCAATGCCCTTAGGACTTTGGCTTGAGCACTGGCAGACATATCGCCGATCTCGTCCAGGAAGAGAGTTCCGTCATTAGCCAACTCGAATTTGCCTATCCTTTGCTTGATCGCGGAGGTAAATGATCCCTTCTCATGACCGAACAATTCGCTTTCTATCAATTCAGAAGGAATAGCAGCGCAATTCACCTCAATGAATGGAGCCTTGGATCGGGGAGAGGCCTTATGAATTGCTCTGGCCACCAATTCCTTCCCGCTCCCATTCGGACCAGTGATCAAAGCCCTGGCCTCGGTAGGTCCAACCTTCTTGATGACCTCTTTCATCTCATCCATAGCCTTACCATCTCCTATGATGCCTTTGTCCACCCCGGAGATCTTCTTGAGTTGCTTGGTTTCCCTCCTTAGATGACCATTCTCTAGAGCGTTCTTTATTGTGATCAGGATGCGATTAAGGTCCGGTGGTTTTTCAAGGAAATCGAATGCCCCAAGTTTGGTGGCTTCAACCGCTGTTTCAATATTTCCATGAGCTGAAAGCATGATAAAGGTGGTATCAATCCCTTCTTCCTGGGCCCTTTTCAGAACCGTGAGCCCATCGATGTCTCCCATTCTTATATCACAAAGACAAAGGTTAAACGACTCATTCTGAAGCATCTCGAGCCCCTCATTTCCACCCGAGGCGGTTTTTACGGTGTATTTTTCAAACTCCAGGATCTCCTCAAGAGTACTGAGAATGGCTTTTTCGTCATCGACGATTAGTATTTTACTCATAGCATAAAAAAATTACTGGCCTATAAGCCGGATTCTGTCCCCTAAACCAGAGCAAGCTCGATATAGGGTCCTTATCATTTATCTGGGCTCAGCGTCACCACTGAGCTCTAGCAGCCTACCCGTTTCGCATCCGAAGAATTGAGCGAGCAACCCAATGTAAAACAACGAAACCTATTTGGCCTTGCAACCCACAAGGTTTACCATGCGACCCTTGTCACCAACGGCCCGGTGGGCTCTTACTTTGCCCCACCGAAGTGAGGCTATCCCTCACAAAGGAGGGCCCCCCTTTTCACCCTTACCCCTAGCAAACACGTTGCCAAATGGCGGTTTATTTTCTGTGGCACTGTCTAGCGGTGAAGGGAACTTGTTCTCCTTCACTGTCTTCCCGTTAGGAAGTGTGGTGCTCTGTGTTGTCCGGACTTTCCTCCATGAAGCAAGCTTCACAGCGATAAGGCGGCCAGCAATTCATGCAAAATTAGGCCATTTTAGAAGAAAAGAGGATGAAACTGAACCTGCCCATTTGAGAACTCCAGGGTGGGAGACGGAATCTTGATACCATCGATCAGGAATATCATAGTATTCAGGAATTTGCTTTTGGTTTTTAAGTGAGCAAGGTTAGGATCGATTGTAAAATAGAATTGCCTGTAGGAATCCAGGCCTGCAAGCTCCCGGTTTTCATCATCTCGTGCATAGACCATTGCTTCCGCTCCATAGCCTATGGCCGGGTTAAACCACTTGGTCCATGCTTTTCTTTTATGAGTGAACAAATAGGTATCAAAGGAAAGCCAATAGGTCTGCCCGTTATAATCCTTGATCATTCTTTCAAAAAAACCTGAACCAAGCACTTCAGGCCGTTGTGCTGCAAATTCTGAATGACTGTATGAAAACTTGACCTTTATTCTGTCCTCTCCCCAAAGCAATTCCTGCCCAAGGAAGAACCCTGCACCCAATAGGTTTGCCATAAGATCTCCGGAAGATGCACCATATGAAGTAGAATAACCATCAAGGATCTCGATCGGTGTCATTAGCACGATTCCGGTGAGTGTTCCATAGAAGGCAGCCTTCTTTTGTTCATGATGAGCCCATCTGTACATTCCTGCGGAAACCCTGCTTATCTGAAATGCCGAATAGAAATGCCCAACCTTATCTACCTGTTCCCATTGTGAGTTGTCATTGTGAAAATGGAAATCCGAACTCGCATCGGTTCCATACCAGTAGGATGCAAGAATGGCCATGGTTCCAACATATGCTCCAGCCGATCCTGCAATGACAAAAGCCGTTCTGGCTTTTTTCTCCTTTTGAAGTGAATCACTTTGAGCTTTTACTCCCGTGATCGAACAAAGTGCGAGAAAAATGATAAACGAATAAATCTTAACCTTTTTCAAAACCAGGTCCTTATTGCGATCTTTTATCTCTTTTAAAGAGCTCACCCAGATTATTGAAATTTTGCGTGTACATCAGGCTAAAACCTCCGGTGGTAGTTGTTTGTTCCCCTGAGGCCTCCGTATAAACATTGGGATTGTTACGGTTGAACACCCTTACCCTTAAACGTCCATCATCGGATAAAAGATACTCAATTGTCCAATCACCGATCACACTACTTACATCAGCCTCTTCGGTAGAATTGTAAAATCCACCCTCACGGCTGACCTTCAACTTGCCTTCCATAAACTGATAGGACATCCTCAGTTGCATATTTTTTAGATCAGCCTCGGAGAATCCGCTGATGTCAAAATCTATTTCGAAATTTTCATCTACCTGACTCAGATAGTTGCTTAACTGATTCGAAAGAAGTTCGCTTACGTTCCCGCTTGCGGTCTGTCCAAAATATGCTCCATCTTGAGAAAACCTTCTTAACATGATCAGACTGAATACCTGTCTGTTCATTTCGTCTGCATCATTTTGAATACGATTATAAAAGGCGAGTTTGTCACTGTTGAAGTCATATCCTGCAAACACAGGTGATTCCTTGATATCTATATCGAATTCAATATCCGGAGTAAGAACTTCACCTTGCAACTTCAACTGAACATCCGTTGGGTACCTTCTTCTAGCCTGAGATGTCTGTAATACCAAGGAATCGGCTGAGATCATCAAAGGCCTGAGCGAGACAAACTGCTTGTATAATCCTGTGACATTCATCTCCCCGCCATATGGGTCTCCTGTCCAGGAGATCCTGCTTCCGGGCTGGATCTCAAACTGCTTGTTGATAATGTTCAACATCGTGAAATTATATGTGCCCTGGGCGATCTCGTAGTTCCCGAGCATCTGAAAATCTCCCCTTGTGTCAATTTCCATGGTCAGTTCTCCATTTCCAAAACCAATTATTCTGTCATCTGTACTTTGATCTAGCAGGATCTGGATCTCCGCATCCTGAGTGATCTCAAGGTTTGCAAGAAGTTTTAACCCTGTGATCTGCTTTGTCTCCTTTACCTTTTTTTTCTGTTTTTTTTCTTCCTCCTCTTTTATGATCTGGCTTACAAACATGATCTGGTCTGAGTTTACCACAGATTCAGCATTATCAAACGGAAGGCTAATGCTTGTACCCTGTTCGGTCTTGATCTTGGTTTCAATCAAAACGTCCTTCACACTCCCAAAAAGTTTTACTCCCCCCGAAGCCACGCCGGTTCCAAAGAACAGGTCGTTTTGATCTTGCTTAATATCCATGACCATATTCTTATCCAGATCAAACTCCATGTCCAGAACAAAATCCTTAAATCCATCATGGAATAGTCCCCCTGTTACATTAACCGGATTTCCACGTTGATCAAATAAGTTGGAATTGGTGAATATTATCCTGTCAATGCCCAACAATACCTGGTCTTCCACCCGATATGAGGTATTGAGATAATCAACCTTAAGTCTTCCTTTGTTGACCAATAATATCCCATGTACTTCAGGGTGCTGTAAAGTTCCTGAGAAACCTATGTTACCTGAAACCTGACCTCCAATATCGCTAAGCACCCCTTCGAGTAAAGGATTCAGAAAATGAAGATCCACTTCCCTTAATTCCGATTTAAGGTCAAGTTTCAGATCCTCTTCTGTCAACACTTTTCCTTCGGCATGGAAATAACTTTCGCCCAGATGATCGATGTTCAAAAGGACATCATAATCACCCTGAACTCCTTTTCGTCCAATTTCCATATTCAGGTCTCCAACCAACAAGTCATTAAAAGTCAGATCAAAAACCTTTACACCGGTAAATAGATTTCTTGAGCCACCAGCTGATTCCAAATTCATTTTACCCGATGCCTGGCCTGTGAGCTTGTGGACAATAAATGGATTGGTGTTGACCAGATTGAACTCCTGAAGGTCTACCTGGAATTGACTTGAATCGGTCCTGTAAAACCCTGAGGTAAAAATCGATTCTTCTGAAGTTGAAAACCCGACAGAGTCAAATTCAAAAGATGCCGGATTGATCACCATTTGGTTTGATGGGTTAACCTCCCATCTTTTTCCCAGGAACGATAGACTTGAACTGTTTTCTTCAAGCTTCAATAGAATTGAATTGTTTTCAAGTTGCCCTGTGCCATTGATTTTCGCAGCAAACCAGTCCTCATCTTCCAACCTTGAACTCAAATTGAAGTGTAATTCGCCGCGATCAAAGTAGGTCAGGAGTTTGGTATCCATTAGGATGGTGCTTGGTGAAATGATCTGTTCTTCTCCCTGGATCTCAAATCCAAGTAAGGGCTTCAAAGCTTGATCTCTTCCCAGATAAAAGTGGAAATGATTCCGAATATAGGCGGCTCCCTGGTTATAAAGGGTATCCAGGAATATATTCATATCAAGGTGTGATTCCGCGCCCCAGAAGTAGTCCATTTCAACCAATCCTTTTCCTCCCTGAACAAGCCCGGGCCTGAGGAACCCAAGTACAGGATTAAGGTTTTTTAGTTCTATGGATACGTGAATAAACGAAGTTTCAACTCCTTTTTCTTCCATTGGAACATTGGGATCAAGTATGGTCTCTATAAGGTTCCTGACCTCCGGGATCGCGATCTTTAGCTTGTCGTAGGTGAACGCCCCCTCTGCCTTAAGATCAAAAAAATCCGAGAGCAATTCGATTTGCCGTTGATGGGGCTGTCCGGAAAGCAGAACCCCAATGCTGTCGAGTTTTAGTTGATTCTCATCGTTATACGCCTCCAGACCAGAGAATACAGCACTTCCCTGTAACAAGTCCGGATTGAAATTCTCAATATTGATCAGGCTGGAAAATTGAAATCCCGCCGGAACTGTTGTTAACCCGAGTGCCTGAAGATCAGCCTTGTTCACATCAAGGGTAAGATCAAGTACTTGAGCGCTGTCGTTTAGATCAACAAGGCCATTGAGAATCAGGTCGACTTTTTCATCCCTTGAATTGATCATCCCGCTGAAAAGCCTTCTGCTAAGGTTCCCTCTTAGCTCTATATCCTGAAAATTCCTTTCAAATAAGGCTACACTGGAAATGTTTCCTTCAAAGATCATTGAAAGTTCTTCTTCATTGATTCCCTGGCCTATGATTGTTCCCCTCAGATTTACGCTCTCGACCGGTACACTTGGTTCCGTAAGCTCCCCGATATTAAAATTTCTTAGGCCCAATACCCCCGAGTATTGAATTGGGTCATCTCCCCCTGGCTGCTTGAAATTAAGGTCAGCTATAATTGTTCCCTGACCTGTTCTAAAGCTTCCTTTGGCAACAAAATCATTTACAAATCCTTCTATAAAACTGTTGATGGTCAGATAGTTGAATCTGAAAAATATATCCGAGTTTAACTCCTTGGATATGACTTCCAAGTCGGATCCGGAAATGGTAGAGTTTGTAAGTCGGGCCTGAATGAAGCTTATGTCCAGGTTCTTTGGATCATCCAAATACAGGTTTCCAGACAGGCTTGAACCCCTCGAAGACCCAAGCTTTGCGTTGCTTATCTCCAGGCCATCATTAGAAAGACTGAATTTTCCACTTCCAACAAGGGCAGGAAACCTTTTTATCTCCGGAATTCTCAAAAACCTTGCAAGCTCTTGAGGATAGGCTTCGATCTTTTGTACACCAGATCGGATCAAGAGTTTCTGATCCTTTGTTGAATCGGGAAGGTTGATTACAAGGGAGCCATGGAAATTTAGAAGGTTGGATGAAAGTTCAATCGAATTTGCTTTTACGTTGCCTTTTCCAATTCCAATATCAGAGTCTGTTAAGGATATATAGGTTTGGGTGATGGATTCAGAAAAACCAAGTTTCTCTATCTGAAGGGAAAGAGAATCATCCTGGCTTTCGAGCTTTCTTAACTTAAGGTTTATGGCATTGGCTTCCTCTACATTGAATTGAAATCTTGGTGAGATCCTGATCGATTCTCCCCCCGCAATTCTGAGGGTTCCATTTATAATTTCACAATTCTCAAGTCTCCATTCCTTTGGTTTTAAATTTTTATTTCCAGGGAATAATTGTTCTACCAGACCTTTTAATTCGATCTCATCATTCTCATTCTTTTTTAAGAACACATACGGAGCATCAAGTTTGAAGGAGTGAATGGGAATGCGCTTCCCGGTATATAGATCAAGAAAATGAACCTGAATTTCTCCCTTTTGTAGGGAGATGATAGAATCTCCTTCCTGATCCTGGACCTCAAGGCCCTGTATCCTTAGAAGGTCAAAATTTGTTAGGTATGCTTTTTCGATCTGAACGGTGTAGCCAGTCCTCTCAACCAGAAAGCTTGCAATAGCATTGGCAAAATAGGTTTGTACAGAGGGGATCTGAAAGAGAAATAAGAGGGCGGCAAACAAGAAAAAAAGGCTCGCCATGACCCAAACGAAGAATTTTATTGATTTTTTTAAAAACCTTTGCACCTGGGCCAAAATTATGGGTTTTGCCATCAATTATCGGAATTGAATCTTCTTGTGATGAGACCTCTGTAGCTGTCTTGAAGGAGGGACGAATTCTTTCAAACATTATTGCTGATCAGAGGGTACATGCAAAGTTTGGTGGAGTGGTTCCTGAAATGGCTTCAAGGGAGCACCTCAAAAATATTGTACCTGTTTATAAGGTCGCATTAAAGGAAGCAGGGATTACTGAATCCGACCTTGATGCAATTGCTTATACCAATGGTCCGGGTTTGTTAGGCCCCTTGATGGTTGGGTCCTCATTTGCAAAGGGCTTAAGTATTTCTACGGGACTACCGTTGATCCCAGTAAATCATATGGAGGCTCATGTTCTTGCACATTTCATCGAAGAGCCGTTTCCCGAAAATGATTTCCTGTGTCTGACTGCATCCGGAGGGCATACACAACTGGTGTTGAAAAAAGGAGATGAGCTCGAATTATTGGGAGAGACTATTGATGATGCTGCCGGGGAAGCCTTTGATAAGATAGGCAAAATGCTTGGTCTGGACTATCCGGCAGGTCCTGAGATCGATCGATTGGCAAAGGCAGGCGATGGGAAAAAATTTGGTTTTCCGATCATTGAGGTGGATGATCTTAATTACTCCTTCAGCGGATTAAAAACTCATGTTCTTTACTACCTCAGAGACCATCTTAGGAAGGATCGAAGCTTCATTGAAAAAAACCTGAAGGACCTCGCAGCATCGGTTCAAAAGACCATAGTGGAAACTCTTTTAGTGAAAATGGAAAAGGCTGCAATGAAGAAAAAAGTAAGATCTGTGGGAATCGCCGGAGGAGTAGCAGCCAATTCCGCTTTGCAGAAGGCATTATCAGAACTTTGCGATAAGAATGGTTGGAAGGCATTCACGCTTGAGAATCAGTACTGCACCGATAATGCTGCCATGATAGCCATGGTTGGTGCGATCAAATTCAGACAAGGAAACTTTGGGGACCTTGACTTGGTCCCAGCAGCTCGTTGGAAATTTTGATCCGGATCTAAATGTCTTCGTAAGAAACCTCGTCCAGGAACTTAGTAGAGTAATTTCCGGAGCGGAATCTTTCGTTGGACATCATTTTGATATGGAAAGGAATCGTGGTTTCTATCCCTTCGATAACAAACTCCTCCAAAGCCCTTTTCATCCTTGTGATTGCTTCGTCCCTGGTCTGATCACTCACCACAAGTTTAGCGATCATCGAATCATAAAAAGGAGGGATGGTGTATCCGGCATATATATGAGAATCAACCC
>JANQSY010000025.1 GCA_028279065.1 Cytophagales bacterium | reverse complement strand
TGAGTGATGATTGCGGGTCTACATGGAGCACTGAGCAAAACCTTTTTAGTCTGAATATTTATACCAATGGAGGTGCACCGGCCAATAACTTTACTCCCTCTGACCAAAGTGAATGGGAGATCCGTACTCTGGACCTTTCGGCCTATGCAGGAAAATCCAAGATCCAGATCAGGTTTTTGGCCCGAAGCGGAGGGCATAATAATTTCTGGATCGATGATGTAGGCTTGTACCAGGGAAGTTTTACAGGCTTGAAGAAGATCACAGACATCGACTTTGTTCAGCTCTTCCCAAATCCGACAAGTGGAAAGCTAAATGTCACATATACCCTTTTCAATGATTCCGAAGTCAGCTATTCTTTAGTTGATCGGATCGGTAATGAAACAGTTTTGTTCTCTCGGAATGAGGTTGCTGGAGAAATCAGCCGTGAGTTCGATCTTCAGTCCTTTAATGTAGCTTCAGGGGTATATATCCTGAAAATTCAGACCAGTGAAGGAGCGATGGTAAGGAAGTTGATCGTTCGGTAGAAGACCATATAAAGAAAAAAGAAACCCCTTCCAGGAAATGCCGAAAGGGGTTTTTTTATTAACTGGAATAATGGATCAGTTCATCAAACGGATCTTGACTCCAAGCTGAAGGTTGCTCTGCCCAATGTCGAAAACCTCCGAACTGTTTCCAATTGTTCTCGTATAGGAGTTATCAAACATATAGGTGTACCTGAGGTAGGCACCTAGCTTTTTGATGATGTTGACATCTGCTCCGATGGCTATCCCAATTTCAGTACTCCCATAATCAGGAAATGCTTCATCAAAGCTAGAGAAGAAACCTGCGTTGTCTGAATAACTGTCAGAAACCAAAAAGCTGAATTGAGGACCAATATCAAGCTCTACTTTTCCAGCTATTCCGAAGGAAAACAATATGGGGATCTCAACCCATCCGGTCCGGACCTCAGTGTCCGCATTGTCGGAATTAAAACCCTTTGCCGTATATAGGACTTCCCCCTTGAAACCCATTATTATGGGCAAATTGATCCTTGCATAAGCTCCTGCCTGCCAGCCCAAATAGGCTTTTACATTATCATCAAAATTCCCCTCATTACCCCTGGCCCAGTTATTGGAAATACCGCCCTTCAATCCCAAGGCGACGAGATCCCCTGCATAGGTTTGGCTGCCCGCAACCAATATGAAACAAATGGCTAGTAGTGATATTTTTTTCATAGTCATAAAGATTTAGCGTAAAATTGATGGCATTAAGATAGAAATTCATCCCCCATGACGAAAACCATTGGCCTTTTAACTTTCCTATTATTTTCCATTCCACTACTGTCCCAAGAGATCAAACCCTCAACAGAGGCAGAGATACTTGCGGCCATCAGGGAAAGGGATGAACTAAGGGAAAGCAGCCTGCTTCGTTCCTATCCAGTCGAGAACATCGGCCCAATAGTTCAAGGGGGTCGGGTTTCGGATATTGAGGTTTTTACATCCAATAAGCATGAATTCCTGGTTGCTTATGCCTCTGGCGGGGTTTTCTATACCAACAATGATGGAATAGGCTTCGATCCGATATTTGACAACCAGGGTGCACTAACCATTGGGGATATGGCCATTTTTGAAAGCTCCGAAAGCAGGATCCTTTGGGTTGGAACCGGTGAAAACAATTCATCCAGATCAAGCTATGCCGGCAGCGGTGTCTATAGATCCACTGATATGGGTAAGACCTGGATCCACTCCGGCCTTGGATCAATTCAGCATACAGGAAAGATCATCACCCATCCTTCCGACCCCAATACGGTTTGGGTGGCAGCTATGGGAGCTCTTTATAGTCCCAATGAAAACCGTGGTGTATATAAGACCACGGATGGCGGAAGCACTTGGAAAAAGACCTTCTATATTGATGATAGAACTGGGGCCATAGACCTTATCATTCACCCAAATGATGCAAATACGCTTTGGGTTTCTATGTGGGAGAGGTCCAGAAAGGCCTGGGAATTCGTTGAAAACGGATCAGGAACAGGGATCTATAAGTCTACCGATGGAGGGGAATCATGGAAAAAAAGCCAAGAGGGACTTCCTGAAGGAGAGTTTAATGGAAGAATTGGCCTCTCCATTTGCAATAGTGATCCAAATATTCTTTTCGCCAGTTTGGACAATCAAAAGGAAAAGAAAAAAGAGAAAGAAGATGAGGAAGCACCGAAATCCGGGTATCGTCCCATTGATCTTGTAGAAATGAGCACCGAGGAATTCCTGAAGATCCCTGATAATAAGATAGATACCTTCCTGAGAGAGAACAACTACCCCTCCAAATATGACTCAAAGCTTGTTCGCAAAGAGATCCGGCAAGGCAAATACAAACCCGAAGCAGTAGGAAATTACTTTGGAGATGCCAATGAAGCAATGTTCACTGCCCCAGTAACAGGAGCCGAGGTCTACCGATCTCAGGATGGTGGGTTGAACTGGCAAAAAGTGAATGAGACAGACCTTTACAGCACATTTTATTCCTATGGCTATTATTTCGGGGAGATCCGGGTTTCGCCATCGGACCCAAATATGGTATTTCTTTTAGGGGTTCCATTGCTGAGATCAATGGATGGTGGCAAGACTTTTACTCGCGCAGATACCTTCGTACATGTTCATGGAGATCATCAGGCCCTGTGGATAGATCCAAATGATGATCAGCATCTGCTATCCGGAAATGATGGTGGCCTCTACCAGAGCTATGACGGGGGTGCAATGTGGAGACCCTTGAAAAATCTTTCTGTGGGCCAATTCTATTCGGTAAACTATGACCTGGACAAGCCTTATAATGTATATGGGGGGCTACAGGACAATGGAGTTTTGTATGGCTCAAGCCGCAGTAGACCCAACTATTCAAAAAATTGGGAATGGATCTTTGGAGGAGATGGAATGATGGTTCAGATCAATCCCGAAAACTCGGATGAGGTCTATACAGGGTACCAATTCGGTAACTATTACCGTATCTCCCGATCGGGAAAAGGGGAATCGACAAGGGTCGTTCCACAACATGATATTGGAGACGCAAAGCTTCGTTTCAACTGGAGAACTCCGATTCTGTTAAGCCGGCATAATTCCGACATATTCTACATTGGAGCCCAAAGGCTTTTTCGTAGCCTCGACAATGGCAATACATTAAAACCAATAAGTCCGGATCTTACCAAGGATCTTGCTTCCGATAATGTACCCTACTCTACTCTGACGGTCATTGAGGAATCGCCCTTTGACTTCTCAGTCCTTTATGTGGGAACCGATGACGGTAACATTCAGGTAACGGAAAATGGTGGAGGGAACTGGGAATTAAGGATCGACGGATTGCCTTCAAAAAGGTGGGTCAGTGGTATTCACCCCTCTGTACATCAGGAGGGTAAGGTTTATTGTGCCCTTACAGGATATCGGGAAGATGAGTTCAAACCATACGTTTTCAAAAGCACAGATCATGGAAAATCCTGGGCCTCAATAGCTTCTAATCTGCCATCAGAATGTGTCAATAAGATCATTGAAGACCCCGAGGTTGAGGGTCTTTTGTTCCTTGGTACAGACCATGGCACCTATTGCAGTATGGATGAGGGCAGCTCATGGCAGATGTTGTCAGCAATTCCCAACGTAGCTTCTTATGACCTTGCCATCCACCCAACGGAAAACGACCTTTTGGTAGGAACGCACGGAAGATCGATCTACAAGGTCAATATTGACAACATTAGAAAGGTCGCCAATGGCAAGGAGACTACTCTTCTTTTTGATCTGAACGATCTTCATGGCAGGGAACAATGGAAAAGAGAAACGAATACATTTTCAAGACCATGGATCCCAAAACTCAATGTCGAAGGATATAATCCGATAGTCCAAGAAATTCAAGTTTATATTGAATTAATTACAGGTAAACAGCAGAAGATCAATACTTTAACTGAAAGTGGGTATTGGAGTTTCAATTGGAAACCTGAGATAACAGATAAAAAAGGCGACCTAAGCTTCCTTGATAAAGGAGAATATTCCATCATTTTGAAAAGCGGGAAGACCCAGCTTGCAAAAGGTAAGTTTAAGGTAAAAGGCTGACTAGATAACCATTCCGGCGGCAACCGTCTCATTGGTGAACTCATCGACAAGAATTACGCTTCCAGTATTCCTGTTCTTTTTGTATGGATCCACCATCAACGGTTTTGCAGCCCTTAAAAATATCCTTCCGATATCGTTCAGACCGATCTCCCGGTCATCTTCCAACCTATGAAGGGTATTGATGTCCATTTTATATCTAACTCCTTTCACAACACATCGTGCCTCATTGGAACTATGTCGGATAAGGTATTTGCCTCCGGGTTTCAGGGCGCTCTGATTTAACCAACAGACCATAAGATCCAGGTCCTGCGTGGCATCCGGATGATTATTGGGCCTGCAGATCATATCTCCCCTTGAAATATCGATGTCGTCTTCAAGGGTCATGCAGATAGACATGGGCGGAAATGCTTCCTTCAATTGGCCCTCAAACGATTCAATTGATTTGATCTTTGATGTTAGTCCTGAAGGCATCACCATGACCTCATCCCCGGGGCGGAAGATCCCTCCTTCCACCTTGCCGGAATAACCCCGAAAGTCGTGGTATTTGTCCGACATCGGCCTGATGACACCCTGAACTCCAAATCTTCCATCAATGAAATTCCTGTCGGAAGCGATCTGAACATTTTCAAGAGTGTACAGCAATGTCGCCCCGTTATACCAAGGCATATTGCTCGACTTATCCACCACATTATCTCCCTTAAGGGCACTGATTGGGATATACCTGATATCCGTAATATCCAGCTTTGAAGTAAAGGCTGCAAATTCTTCCTGGATCTTAAGAAATGGCTCCTCTTGGAAGTCTACAAGGTCCATCTTGTTCACACAAACCACAAGGTGCTTTATTCTGAGTAGGGAAGCAATAAAAGCATGCCTGCAAGTCTGCTCGATTACACCGTTTCTTGCATCGACCAATATAATGGCAAGATTTGCCGTACTGGCACCAGTGACCATATTCCTGGTGTATTGAATATGGCCAGGTGTATCCGCAATTATGAATTTTCGTCTTGGTGTGGCGAAATATCTATAAGCAACATCAATGGTAATTCCCTGTTCCCTTTCGGCTTTCAATCCATCGGTCAGGAGGGCCAGGTTCAGATTTTCATCCCCTCTCCTTTTTGAGGACTCTTCGATCGCCTCCATTTGGTCTTCAAATATGCTTTTTGAATCGTACATCAATCTTCCGATCAATGTACTTTTCCCATCATCCACAGACCCTGCCGTGGTGAACCTCAATAGGTCCATGTCCAAATAATTCTTACTGAATTCCTGGTCCATCCTAAAAGTATCCTTGTATTTTTCTTTCTTCCATTGCCGCTTCCGAACGTTTGTCATCAGCCCTTCCACCTCTCTCGGTGATCCTTGCACTAGCTACCTCCTGAATGATATCCTCTATCGAGTTAGCCTCCGATTCCACAGCCCCGGTACAGGTCATGTCACCTAGGGTGCGGTACCTGATTACCTTCTCCTCATATTGCTCCCCTTTGAGGAGAGTTATGAAGTCAGACTTTGCAAGCAGCATTCCATCCCTGTCAACGACTTCTCTCTTATGTGAAAAATAGATCGAAGGCAATGGGATCTCTTCTTGAGCAATGTACTGCCAGACATCCATTTCTGTCCAATTACTGATTGGAAATACCCGGAAATGCTCACCCATTTGCTTCTTGCCATTATAGAGATTCCAAAGCTCAGGCCTTTGATTTTTCGGGTCCCAGGCTCCGAACTCATCTCTATGAGAAAAGAATCTTTCCTTGGCCCTGGCCTTTTCCTCATCCCTCCTGGCTCCGCCGATCGCGGCATCAAACCCCAATTCCTCAATCCCGTCGAGCAGGGTAATGGACTGAATAGCATTTCTGCTTGGGTTTGGCCCTTTTTCCTCCTGCGCTCTGCCCTGGTCGATGGTATCCTGTACAGATCTGACTATGAGCTCCGCCCCAACCTCTTTTGCCAGGCTATCCCTGTATTCTATTGACTCCGGAAAATTATGGCCGGTATCTACATGCATGAGCGGAAATGGGATCTTGGCAGGAAAAAAAGCCTTCTGAGCCAATCTAACCAGACATATCGAATCCTTCCCCCCGGAAAAAAGCAAAACCGGCTTTTCAAACTGGGCAGCTACCTCTCTGAAGATATAGATCGCTTCAGATTCAAGGAGTTTAAGGTGGCTTAGGTTATATGAATGCAGTTCGTGTGGACTCATTTCTTTCTTACTAAGGGGAAAAAGACGTTAAAAAGTTCATCCCCTGATTGCTCAGGGCTTTGTTCTTCTGTGTTCAATTCGAGGAAAGGGTTGGTGGGTGGGTCGAAAGGAGCATCAAGGCCGGTAAATCCTTTGATATCACCATTCAAAGCCTTTTTATACAGGCCCTTTACATCTCTTTTGGCGCAGGCCTCAAAGGAAGCATTCACATAGATCTCCTTAAAATCCTTATCACCAATAATTCCTCTTGCTTGATCTCTTATCTCGATGGTAGGGCTGACAAAGGAACACAGGGTAACTATGCCCGCATCGACAAATAATTTGGACACCTCAGCAATACGCCTGATATTTTCGGTCCTGTCCTCGTCAGAAAAGCCGAGGTTGGAGTTCAAACCGATCCGAACATTATCCCCATCCAGCATCATTGTCATGACCTCATTCTTATTCAATCTTTTCTCCAGATCGATTGCAAGGGTGCTTTTTCCAGAACCCGAAAGCCCCGTGAACCAGATCACCATTCCATTTTGACCGAGTATCCTCTCCCTGGCTTCCCGCCCTAATGCTTTTTCAAAAACAGGATGAATATTTGTTGGCATACCGAATTGGAGCGCAAAATTAGGCAATTCATATCTTAAAACCTGCGTCCAAAGGCAATGAAACTTCCGTTCAGAAGATCTTCCTTGTTATAACTAAAAACCTCCCCCACGTCATTTCCCTTATACATGGACCCTCCGGCAGCTTCAAGGATAGCCTGCCCTGCTCCGGTATCCCATTCCATTGTAGGTCCATGACGATAATAAAGGTCAACACTGCCCTCTGCCACAAGGCAAAATTTCAATGCGCTTCCAATCGAGGTCTTATCAATCACCCCACATCTTTGCATCACCTCTTCTTCTTCGTCTGATCCATGGGAGCGGCTCCCTACAGCTTTGAGGCCCTCAAATTTTTCAAAATTGGAAACTTGAATGCCACTCCAGGAATCGCTCGAGACTTTCTCAGCGCTGGCACCCACTTTACCAAAATAACCCCAACCCTTATCAGGGGCTGTGATCATTCCTAATTGTGGTTTTCCATTTTCTATCAAAGCAATATTGACGGTGAATTCCCCATTCCTTTTTATGAATTCCTTGGTGCCATCCAAAGGATCCACCAGCCAGAACTGTCCCCACTCCTTCCTTTCCAAATATGGTACACTCCTGGATTCTTCAGACAGAATTGGAATATCCCGGATCTTGGAAAGCCCCTCAACAATGACATGATTGGATGCCTTGTCCGCAAGGGTCAAGGGAGAGTTATCATCTTTCCATTCGATAACAGATTCGAAACTACCCTCATGGTATATATCCAGTATGGTTTTTCCGGCTTCACTTGCCAGATCGAAAAGAGAGTCGCGCATATGAGATTTTCGGCAAAATTATAACCACGCCTAAACTATACTAAATAGTTGAATTGTATTATTCAAAGATTAAGTTTGAGTACTTGTTAACCAAAAATCCAGTATTCTTTAAACTTTCCTGCAATTATCACATTACCTATTCGAGACTCCTCACTTCGCTTTCATTTTGAACATAGTACATATTTTTGTTTTTAATTCTGTTTTAGGAACTTTTGACCAAATTTTATTTGGTTTTTTTATTTTTTTTCGAGAAAAAGTTAACGAAAGGCTTAAAACTTACACTTATTTGAAAAGTTCAATTTGATGAGCCCATGCATATTGTACATATTTGATATGCACTAATCAAGAAACTAATTTATCATGGAAAGGAACACTACCAACTTAGCCTGGGTCCTATCCTTTGTTTGGAGCGCCGCCTTTATTTGGTTCTTTTTTACCCAGGAAACGAAATTCACAAAAATGGATAAGTTGCAAAACGGTCTTAACACCGTTTTTCACAAGGGAGACCTCTTTATCGCTTCAATATTCAATAAGGACCTTACAAGTTACAAGGAGAACAAAAAAGTACTTCTTGCTTATATAGATTTCTATAAATCAGATCTGATCATGGAATCCTATGAGGACGTTCCTAATCAAAAGCTTCTTTATCTATTATCCGAAATGGAACAGCTTATTTATGCAATGGATCATACTGGTTTTCCTCCACCTGAGGTCATCCAGAATGATTTCCTCAGACTTAATGAGCAGATTTTTGGGATCGCACATCGCTCAATAGAATCTTCAAGCAATAAGGCATGGATGGAGTCTTTCGCGATCTTGTTCTTTCTCATTGGGCTGGGAATAATCAATTATTATGTGTGGATCGGAAAAATAACCGTACACACAAGGAAGGAAAGAGGTCTGAGTTTCGGTTGATCATTTTTGCTTCCGGATCCATTGAATGAATTTGATCATTTGCGGGTCTGCCATGATAGTTTCTAGATTATTGTAATCGCGCCCTAGTTGTTTCTCATCAAAAAGCTCATGGATCTTATTATGGCAATCCTTACATAACAGGATCCCTTCTTCCCGCATTTCTCGCAATGTAAACCTCTTTCTGAACCATTTATTCTTTTGGTTCTTCCTGGGAATCAGGTGATGGAAGCTGAGTGGTTTGAACCTCTCACATATTTGACAATCCCCAAATTTGCTTTTTGTTTGTGCCATTGTAACCAGAACCAATCCGAAAAATTAATCCAAAGAAAACCAGGATCGCGCCCACTCCGAGCGGATTTCTACATCCTGGAAATCTACTTTCATTTTGTATCAGCTGGTTGGCTTCCAGGTTCCATTCAATTCCCCTACTTCTTAGGATCGACGATATGGATTCCGAAAGGGTTAGGACTGAATTCCTTGACGATATCTATTTTTCATTGGAATGGCTGGATATCTCCCCCGACGAAGGTCCAGGCTCTGTTCAAGAATTCTCTGAACTCTTCAGTCAAAAACTGAGAAAACCCAAGTATGTGGAATTAGTTGAAAAAATCGAACAACTAGGTGCGACCTTTAACTGCCAATGTAGCAGAAGTCAGATCGCTTCTCGTTCCCCAGATAATCTATACGATGGGCATTGCAAAAACCTATCATTGCCATTTCGCCCGGGGATGAGCAAAAGGTTCTCAATGAATGCCTCCCCTGGACTCAGCTGGGATAAGGAGATCCCATTTCCCATGATCCAAAAACGGAATGGGGATCCTTCCTTTCATATTGCCTCCATATCCGATGATCATGACTTCGAGGTGGACCTGATAGTGCGGGGAGAAGACCTTAAGGCAAGCTCCGAGTTTCAAAACCAGCTAAATCATGCCCTGTTCGACCCAGCATATAATACCTATTCCATTCATCACCCTGTTTTGGTTGATAAAAAGGGAAAAAAGATCTCCAAATCCACGCTCAGCAATCCCTGGGTCAAGGCAAATAGCGATAAGAGAAAGTTATTCGGGATACTTGGTGAAATTCTTGGATTAAGGACCAGTGTGCCAACCCATCTTGAGGGATTTCTGGACTATTTCGATGGGAAAAAGATCAGTGAATCCAAGCGCCAGATCAATTTTGAATAAGGACTTTTTCAGAATACAATAGATCTCCATCTCCGTTCTTTAGTAATAGGAAATAAAAGCCTCCTCTTAACCCTGAAAATCTTATCTCAGAAACACCGGTGAACTCTTGGCTTTGGACAAGACTTCCTTTCATCGTCACCATTTCCGCGACCAAGCCTTCTGTGATGTTTGTCTCTACCAGTTTAACCGAAAAAGAACCCCTGTTTGGATTCGGAAAGATCTTTACAGATCCCTCTTTTAGAGCTCCCTTTATGCCTAACGGAACAAGAGAAAACGTGTCCTGAGCTAAACAGCCATTGCTATTAAGGACATAAACAATGTAAGTTCCACCACCCAGGCCGGTAAATTGATTGCTGGTTTGATAGACTACCCCATCCAACGAATAGGTATAACTTCCAGCGATCGGGAAAACATTGACACGGATCTCCCCATCCATAGAACTTGTAGAGCTGGGGTCTGTAACGATTCCCTGAATTATTATTGGTGCAGGAGAACTAACCTTAACCCTGGGTATTGAAACCACACAATGGGTAGAGTCAGGATCCCTGACAAAAAGCTTGTAGATCCCTCCTGTTAAACCGGTGAACAAGGTGTCATTTTGATAATTCACTCCATCAAGGCTGTACTCATAATTCCCAAAACCTCCGGAACCAACGATCGAAACTTCTGCCTCAATGGTATCCGGACATAGGTTGTCTTTAATGAGTCCCCCAGTAGCATATAGCCCACCGCAATCGTACCCAAGCTTGAACTTGACGATCTCAGTGCTCCAGCTTGAGACCTGATTGAATTCACCGGTGAACCAAAAGGTTTCATCATCTCTGGGATCAATAGATATGGAATTGTAATCCCCATACCTGAAACTGCTGTTTGGAGCAAAGCCTGTCGCTATCTCCTGTTCCTCCATGGTCATTTGCCCCAACGGGTCATCCTTCAACCTTCCTGTATATCTGAGGGAGGGAAAAGTGGTGGTGGATGAAACATTATAAGCCAAAGCGATATTCCCATGCTTATCCATTGCAGCACATCCCATCCAACGGTTATCTCCATCGGGTGCGTAGGTCCCTTCTTGATATAGGAACCAATCGCCCGTATCAAGTCTCC
The DNA here is from genome assembly GCA_028279065.1 of Cytophagales bacterium. Classification (GTDB taxonomy): domain Bacteria; phylum Bacteroidota; class Bacteroidia; order Cytophagales; family CCMP332; genus JANQHS01. The sequence goes on along the minus strand of JANQSY010000025.1, from coordinate 17,061 downwards.
TGAACTCATACCAACGCATTCCTGCCCAATCCGTGCTGTCCACATCTGTCACATGAGCCGCTACCGCCACTTCAAAGCTGTCCATTTCGCGGTATTGGACCTTTTGCATCAAAACTTCCCTGAGCGGGTCAAGAGTTGTGCTTGAATTTGGCTGTGTGATCCCCCAAAAGAGGAAATAGCCATTAATATCGGAATCGAATTCGCTAACGGTGATAGTCTTAGGACCCACCAAAACAGAATTTGAGGCTGTATCAAAGTCCGGGATCACCTCCCAATATTCGATATAGTCCGAATTCGGATCTGCTGTTCCCGGGAAATGGGCTTCGTCATCCACATGTCTCCATGCTGAAGCAGGCTTGGAAGGGTCTGGCTCTGTTCCATCCCAGTCCACTGGGGTCAAGGTTTGGAATCCAAAGGCCGAAAGATTGGGAACAGTAAACCTCAACATCCTTGCTGGGCTTCCGATGATCATACTGTCCCTTTCAAAAAGGTATATTGTGCTTGCCGCTTCGTTTGAGGTGCAGACATAGGAATTATGCCATATTCCGTACTTCGGATAGTCCGGGAAATTTGGGGTTGTGAACTGGTATGAATTATAGGATCCGCCCGGATCACTTGTGGTCGAAATAGCCATCAAAAGGGTGTTTCCCTGGCATGCAAACTCTGACAGGAACCAGCGGTTGGCTTGTTTGTCATACATAACAATTGGATCTCCGCATCCGGTTTTACCAAACTGAGACCAGAAACCATTGCTCCCCGTAACCCCCGTCAATGGATTTCCAATGGAATCGAAGATCTGATACCTTGATCCAAAACCTGCATTTGTCATAATAAGATAACGGCCTGCCCCAATGGCTCCGGAAGGATCAGGCGGATCTACTCCCTGGTAGGGGATCCCTTCCATGATAAGTTCCGGAAATTTGGTATTCTCCCTTACAGGTGTAGAAGGATCGTGTAAAGGATCGACTTGATTTCTGGAATTGAAAAGTATTGGGCCATGATTTTTTCTGGCCATGAAGTTTTCTCTTTCTTTCCTTTTTGATTCGATCACCTCCTCGTTCTTTCCAACGGGATTGGAGGTTTTGATCAATGGCAGTGATTTTCCCAGGTAAATACCGTGAATCAGGTCAGCACCTTTGTATTCTTTTTCCTGGGCATTCCCAGCAAAAAAGAAATGGCCTAACAACAAAAGAACGAACAGTTTTCTCATAGTAGCCTCAAAAGAAATCCCTAAAGGGGTTTTGAAATTGAATTCAAAACGACAAATTTGCACAAATTGTTTTTACCATGTCAATGCTCGTAATAATCGGAGTTCTTTTTGTCCTGGCGATAGTTTCACCATTCATTTTCCCAAATAAAATGGTGAGCAAGGATGAAGATGATATAAAGGGCTGATCAGGGGAAGGAGGATTTCAGTATCCGGTACCTTTTGATCATCAACCGGTCCAATCCTTTGGAGATGGTCACCTTAGTAGGTATTTTGAAATCCCCGAAACTCTTGAACTCATCCCATTCTATTTGCTGCCTGGCATTTTGGGGATAGTTATAGTAAAACATTCTCGTTACGATTAGGTCATCTTGATCTATCCAGATCTCATTCCCCTCCTCTCCCGGCTTCAAGGCCCCAATTACCCATTTTTTCCGACCCCATCTGTATCCATCATGAAAGGTTTCAAGATCAAATTTCATTCCATCCATCACTTTTATAAAATGCCCGGGTTCCTCCCAGTAGATCCCGAGGGTCATTAGGGTAAGGAGATCTATTTGATGGTGATCATAAATCAAATCTCCAAATCGATAAAGATGCATACTATCGTTTCGATATATTATACTGTCCCCGCCGATTGAACCTTTTTTTACAATCCTGACCCCCGGCTTGTAAATTTTCTCTTTCCACACCTGGGTCTTAACCTTTACATCCTTTTCGAAGAGATCAACCGATACCTCAAGCCAAATTGTATCGGGCACTTTGTCTCTGTAGGTAAAATGAATGGCCTTGAATAGTTCTTCACCCAAACGGACCTGCTCCTCTTGAGCCCAAGAGAACGGACTCAGAATGATGACTTCCAGGAAAATAAATCCAATTCGGATCCGGCTCATTTCAGGTTGACAATTTCCTTTCAATAATGCATCAAAAATTCAAGCTTTTAATTCCAAATCATAGATTTGCGCCTTCTTTTCAATATGAGTCTTCAAGAAAAAATAGATCAGCGGAGAACTTTCGCGATCATCTCCCACCCTGATGCCGGAAAAACCACTCTGACGGAGAAGCTATTGCTTTTTGGTGGAGCAATACAGACCGCCGGAGCCGTTAAGTCTAACAAGATCAAGAAGACAGCCACCTCCGACTTTATGGAGATCGAAAAGCAAAGAGGTATTTCCGTAGCTACCTCGGTGATGTCCTTTGAATATGGTGGCAAGCTGATAAATATTCTGGACACACCTGGTCACAAGGATTTCGCAGAGGATACCTACCGTACCCTTTCTGCTGTGGATAGTGTGATCCTTGTTGTTGACTCGGTAAAAGGTGTAGAGGAGCAAACCGAGAGGTTGATGGAAGTGTGCAGGATGAGAAATACCCCTGTTATTATTTTCATAAACAAATTGGATCGGGAAGGATTGGATCCATTCATGCTGATCGATGAGTTGGAATCCAAACTCAGTATTTCTACCCGTCCTCTAACCTGGCCAATCAGCATGGGTAAGGGATTCAAGGGTGTTTATAATCTTTATGAGTCGTCACTTAGATTATTTTCCCCAAGCAAGACGACCATTGATGAAGATGTAGTTGAAATCAATGACCTCGATGATCCAAAGGTGAAGGACCTGATAGGCGAAAACCTTGCTTCCCAATTGATCGAGGATGTGGAAATGATCGAGGGTCTTTATGAACCTTTGGATCCGGAGCTCTATAAAGACGGCCTACTTGCCCCGGTCTTCTTCGGATCGGCTATCAATAATTTCGGGGTTCTAGAACTGCTCCAAACCTTTATCCAGCTCTCACCGGCTCCCCAGAAGAGGCCCTTGGAAGCAGGCGAAATAGAACCTCTCGATAAGGAGTTTTCAGGATTCGTTTTTAAGATCCATGCCAACCTGGATCCAAATCACAGGGATAGGATTGCATTTTTTAGGATCTGTTCGGGAAAATTCGAGAGAAATAAGTTCTTTCATCATGTGCGCCTGGAAAAGAAAATGAGGTTTTCCAACCCTACATCCTTCATGGCGCAGAGCAAACAGATCATTGATGAAGCATACCCAGGTGATGTGATCGGACTTTATGATTCCGGAAACTTCAAAATTGGGGATTCCCTGACAGAAGGCTCATCCCATAGGTTCAAGGGGATACCTTCTTTTTCACCTGAAATCTTTCGCGAACTGATCAACAAGGATCCCATGAAATCAAAGCAGCTGGAGAAAGGCATACGTCAGCTTACAGATGAAGGTGTCGCTCAATTATTCATACAGCAACCGGGGAACAGAAAGGTGATTGGTACTGTTGGACAACTTCAGTTCGACGTGATAAAATACAGGCTTGAGCATGAATATGGAGCGAAATGCGATCTGGTACCATTGAATTTCTTCAAGGCTAGTTGGATTACCGCAGACCAAAAGGATGACCTGGAGAAATTCAAGAGACAAAAGGTGAACTCTATCTATTTTGACAAACAGGAAAGGCCGGTATTTATGGCCGAATCCCAATGGATGTTAAATGTAGCCCAGGAAAACAACCCAGGCTTGAATTTTCACTTCACTTCGGAGTTCGATTCCTAGGCGGTAAGTTTCCAATCTTTTTTATCCACCTCTTCCCCTCTGATATTCTGAACCAGGATCTTCCTTAGGTTGCGATGATTACTGGTTTTTATTACAATCTCTTCAGGAATTTCCAGAACCTCGTGTTCTTCATCAGCTTCAAAATCGGCAACAAGGCCAGCTACATTTCCATTCTCGATCAGTACTGCTGAATATTTTCCAAAATTATCCTCTTCCAACAGTGCCCAATGCCCCTTGGGAACTTCAAAATCCTGCAAAAGTCGTTCTATACCCTTATTGTATTCACCTGCAATGGCCTTTCCCTCACAGGCTCCGGGACAACTTCCGAACTGTGATTTTTGACATTCTGAGTAAACTCCTGCCCTTGCAGGAACGAATTCTGAACAAAATCCATAATCCTCGGCCAACTGGTCAAGAGCATTTCTGGCTGACCAGGAGCTTCTGTAGGAGAATAAAGAATCGCCCTGATCCTTTCCGGAATAGATCTCAAGACCTTTCAAGCCATTAAAAGCCAGAAACGGACGGATATGATATCTCACATCTCTAGGCTTCAGGGCCCTGTTAAAGAAAGGCTTATGCTTAATTATTTTTTCTGCTTCCAATAACAAGGTAGCTACCTCGCCTGCAACCAATTGGTAGTCTATTCGGGCTATGGATGCTTTTAGTTCCTGATACTTCCCTGGTGACTGATTGTTCAGATGAGCCATAACCCGGTCTTTGATATTGTTACTCTTTCCAACATAGATCAAGAAATCATCCTTATTGTAGAAGAAGTAAATTCCCCTTTTTTGAGGAAGAGCCTTTAGGTCTTTTTCTTTCAAGTGATCATGTAGTCCTGAGAGAACTGGATTCCTCATGATCGCTTTGTGTATTACGTTCATTTGGTCATTCTTGATCAAAATGCTCAAAAGCTCAGTGGTCGCCCTGGCATCTCCCATCGCCCTGTGTCTGGCCTCATTCTTTATTCCCAGGTCCCTGGTCAGCACACCCAATCCATAGGAAGGCCTTCCAGGGAGTAATTTTCTAGACAATTGAACGGTACAAACCTTTTTTCGGGAATAATTGAAACCAAGACTTTGATATTCGTTTCTGAGGAAATTATAATCGAAATTGACATTGTGAGCGACAAAGACCTTATCCTCGGTCAATTCCACAACCTTTTTTGCTATCTCATAGAACTTGGGTGCATCCGCGACCATGTCGTTGGAAATTCCGGTAAGTCTGGTGATGTTGGGAGGTATTAGCCTTTCAGGATTGACCAGGGACTGATACTCTTCAACGATCTTCTCACCATCATAGACCACAATAGCTACTTCTATGATTCTCTCATATCGATAACTACCCCCTGTGGTCTCAAGATCTACTACGGCAAACACAATATAATTCTCAAGAAAAATTTACTAAGAATAAAGGCGATCCGACTATTATTTTTTGGGAAGCTGCCATCGACAAGGCTATGCGGTTTTTTGGTATTAATTTTGACCTCAGAAAGAAGAAAACAAGCTATATGCCCAATCGGACAATTTTAAAGAGCCTCCGGATTTTGATCCTCCTGTTGGTTTTTCACCCTGGTTATTCCCAGGACCCAGTCGAGATCAATTTCAAGGTCAAAGGCGTTGCTGATACATCCTGCCTCCTTGCATACAGATTCGGGTCTAAGATCTTTGTCAAGGATACTGTTGACATGGACAAAAAAGGTATGGGTACTCTCACTTCAAAAAAGAAATTTGGGGCTGGTGTGTATCTCCTAGTTCTCCCGGACAAGCAAACTTTCATAGAATTCATTGTAACCAATGACCAACAATTCTCATTGGAAACCGACACTAATGATCTTGTAGCAAACATGAAGGTTGAAGGATCTGAGGATAATTCATTGTTCTTTGATTACAGAAAGACTGTTGATCCCCTTGGGGTCAAGATCGGAGAACTTTCTGCAAAGATCCAGGAGATTGAGGACAAAGAATCCAAAGAGGCAAAAGAGATAATTGAAGAAGTGAAGGCCCTCAATAAAGAGATCAATGATTATAGAGTGAAAGTGATCAATGAACATCCAGAATCTTTTGTTGCAATGTTATTCAGGGCAATGAAGGAGCCCGAGGTACCTGATTACCCGGAGGACATGCCCCAAAAGACCCAGGATTCTTTAAAATATCTCTATTTCAAGGATCATTATTTTGACGAGATAGATCTGGGAGATTCTTCCCTGCTCCGGACTCCCGTTTTTGAAGAAAAGATCAAATTCTATTTTGAAAAGTTGATCCTCCAGATCCCTGACACTGTTAATGCGGAAGCGGACAGGGTATTGGCAAAATGCACGAACCGAGAGGTATTCAGGTTTGTATTACAAACCCTGATGATCAAATACGAACGCTCAAAACTGATGGGGTCCGAAAACGTTTTTGTTCATCTTGCATTGAAGTACTATGATAAGGAAAGGGCTTATTGGGCGGATTCGGCCCAGATAGCCACTATCAGAAAAAGGGCGGAACAATTAGAGCCTATCTTGATCGGCAAAAAGGCTCCAAACCTATTGATGCTAGACTACTACAATGCACCAAGGTCTCTTTGGCAGGTTGACGCAGAATATACAATACTCTATTTCTGGGCGTTTGACTGCGGTCATTGTAAAAAGGTGACACCAAAGCTCAAGAAACTATATGAAAAAGTTCATCCTCTCGGAGTGGAGGTGTTTGCGGTAAGCACAAAGCAGGAAGAGAAAGGTTGGCGTGATTACGTGGATGATAAAGAACTGGAATGGATCAATTGCCATGATATTGGTGGGAGAAACAGAATCCATGAATTGTATGACATCTTTTCAACCCCGGTGATCTACCTTCTGGATAAGGACAAGATCATTCTGGCGAAAAGGATCGATGTGGCAACCTTGGAAAAGATATTGTACGGAAAATTGGGAATAGAGGAAGAACCCCAATTGACAGAGGACGATGAGGATGAAGACTCAAATCCTGAATAATCGAATTAAGATCAGAAAAGCCAATTCTTGATCTGAAAATCGCAAACGATAATGGGTGATAAGTTGTTCCACTTACAAAGCTCCCTAAAAAAGGGATAAACAATACAGAATAATCCTCCAATGGGAAATCAAGTCGCAGATAAGTCCATGAGTGCCATTGAAAAAGCCAGCAGGATCAATGAGGACCGAAGTATCTATGGGTCCTTTGCTGAGATCGGTGCAGGACAAGAAACGGCAGCTCATTTTTTCCGCGCTTCCAAATCATCCGGTACTATAGCTAAGACCATGTCAGCTTATGACATGAAGTTCTCAGATGCCATTTATGGAACAGAGGCTAGCGGGAGATATGTATGTAAACCAAGACTTGAAAAAATGCTCCATAAGGAGTTCAATCTATGTCAGATAAGACTTCCTCATCTTTCTGCTACAACTAGGTTTTTCGCTTTTGCAAATACGGTTGCTACGATCGACCTGGAAAGTAAAAGTCAAGGGCATGGCTGGCTCGGAATGAGGTTCCAGTTGGCTCCAGAAGGACCGGTGAATGAAGTCATCATGCACATCCAAATGCATGACCCTGAGCCCATCCTTCAACAAGAAGCTCTGGGTCTCATAGGAATAAACCTTGTATATGCCTGTTTTTTCCTGACCCATGATCATGAAGCATTCATCGATTCCTTGGTTGACAATCTTCGTCAGGACCGGATCGAGGTTGACCTTCTGAGTTTCTTCGGTGAGGACTTCAAAGAGGTAGATAATAGGCTGATATCCTTAATTCTGGTTCGTAAAGGACTTTCCCATGCTACCATGTTCGGCCCGGAGGGTGATATACTCCTCCCCGCCGATGTTCTGTACAAAAAGAATGTTCTGGTTCTAAGGGGTCGATTCAGACCCCCTACCACTCAGAATCTTGATATGCTGAGAATGGGCTTGAAAGCGTTCAGACAGGAACCCGACGTGGAAAAGGAAAACATGTTCCTGATGACGGAGCTTACTCTGAATAATCTGTTCAGGAAAAAAGGATCCCAGATAGACGAAAAGGATTTTATGGATAGGGCGGATATCCTTTGTGCAGCTGGACAGACCGTAATGGTATCAAACTTCTCCGAATATTTCAGACTGATCCATTACCTGACCAAGATCACTAAGAAAAGAAAGATCGGAATTATCCTTGGGGTCCATAATATGATAAATATCTTCAACGAAAAATATTATGAATTCCTTCCAGGAGGCATTTTGGAAGCATTTGGAAGGCTCTTTGGCAATAACGTAAAAATGTACCTCTACCCTTCTACCCGGATAGAGTCCGGAGAGGTAACCAAATTCGAAAATATGCCGGTTCCGGATCATATCAGGCCCTTGAAAAACTATTTAATTGCTAATAATAGAGTTGCCGTGTTGCCCTATAACGACGATAAATTCCTTGCCATCAATTCTGAAGAGGTCCTGAAAATGATCAAAGAAGGAAAAAAGGGCTGGGAAGAATTTGTACCGGGCATAGTTGGTCGAATAATCCAGGAAAAATCTCTTTTTGGCCTCCCGGAGCAGAAGAGTGAAAAAATCAAGGTCTGATTTGGCCCTAAACAAAAAAACCAGAAAGACCCTCGAATGGGTCATACCCATTTCCCTGATTGGGATCCTCTATTTCACCGGCCTCCTTCCTGAGATTCAGGGTAAGCTTCAATCCCTTATCGTGAAATCCGGCCTTGTTGATCAAGCCCCTCAAGAATTCAAGGTTCAGGGGGCTATCTCCCAGGACTTCACACTGGAGACTGTCGATGGCGAAAATGTCAACTTTTCAGACCTGAAAGGAAAGACGGTTTTTGTGAATCTATGGGCGACCTGGTGCCCTCCCTGCATTGCCGAGCTTCCGGATATTCAGGACCTTTATGAGAAAACCAAAGCCGACCCGGGAATTGAGTTCATAATGCTCAATCTGGACAAGGACCGGGAAAAAGCATTGAAGTTTGTGGATAGAAAAGGTATAACGGTCCCGGTATATTTTAAATCCTCTGCCCTACCTCCTGAATTGGTTGTCCGAAGCATCCCGACGACGTTTGTGATCTCCCCTGGAGGAGAAATAATCTTTCAGCATTCCGGAATCGCCTCTTATAACAATTCTTCCTTCATTTCCCTGCTCAGGTCAGGCTCTAAGGGTAAAAATTCTTAATTTTTGAAACCGAGTTATGCCAGGGCGATATTCATTATCTCTTAAAGGAGAAGAGCTGGAAAAGCGTTTCAATGCAAAACTGCTTGAAGAATTCAAGCCAAGGTTTAATGCAGCTCCAAGTCAAGATCTGCCCATCATTACCAATCAGGATAAAGATGCAATCCAATTTTTTCAGTGGGGATTGGTCCCCTACTCAGCCGGAGGCAACATCTCGAAGATTGAACCCCTCAATGCCAGATCAGAAACCTTGTTTACGAAATGGCCCTTTAAAGATATCGTAAGAAGACAGAGGTGCTTGGTGCCTGCTGATGGTTATTTTGAGTGGAAGGAAATCGGAGCGAAAAAATTGCCTTACAGGATCAGAATGACAGATGACACCGTTTTCAGCATGGCGGGAATATGGGAAAGTTGGGAGATCACAGAAGGAAAACTGCTCAGCTCATTCGCTATAATCACAACAGAGCCAAATTCACTGATCAAAGATCTTCACCATAGAATGCCAGCAATTCTTCAAAAAGGCGAAGAAGATCAATGGCTATCAGACGATCTGAGCGAGGGAGGTCTCAGCTCACTCTTAAGGCCGTTTGAAGCCTCACTGATGGAATACTACCTGGTTTCGGATCAAGTGAACAAGGTAGAGAATGATTTTGCCCAATTGATCAGCCCATCTGGGATTGCTCCGCCAGGAGAATCCCTCTCTCTTTTTGAGTAATTCTATAACTAAGGAAGATGAAAAGAATTGGGATCATTGGCTTGCTTGTAATATCGTTCTTCCCCATGTGCCATGCTCAGGATATCTATTTGGGTGCAGGCTATACGGCATCCTTCTGGCCATTAAGTGGATTGAATAACGTCCTAACCCATTATCAAGAGGTTCGGATGAATCCAGACCCCTCGAATAGTCCCGAGCAGGAATACTCAAGTAGCGTTGGTGATATTAATCTTTTAGGTGGGCTCACGGCATCATTTGGATATCTCTATAAACCGGAAACAAATCTTGAAGTCAAGTACATGAATAGGCGGAACACCCAATGGACATCGGTGGTTGAAACCGCTTCAGGTGAATCATTCAACAGAAATTTGAGCGTCAACACCAATTCGTTTGGGTTTGGGATCAGCAAATTGCTTTTAAAATCCAAAAGAGATCATATCATTGGTGGGACTGTAAATTTCACTTCAATGAGAATGGAGATCACTGAAGGAAACACCTCCGCCAAGAAGACCATCAATGAATCCATGATCGGGGTTATGGGGTTTATGAAGTTCATCTTCCATTTAAAACCAAAGAGCCCCTTGGCAATCTCAATAAACCCGTATGCCCAGATCAACCTGATTCCCGCTGATTTTTCAGAATTGAATAAAACCATGAACCCAAACACAAGCAGTCAGCTATCCGGAAGCGAACTTAGGGGGGGAGTATTGGCATTGGGTATTGAAGTGCAATTGGTCTATTTCGTATATACTAGTTTTAATAAAGGTGAGTAACATTTTTGAGACTATTGAGGAGGGAAAGGTCTATGATTACGACTCCCTTGGGAAAGAACTCAGAAGTTCACAAAAACCAGAAAGCATCCTACATATAGCGTTTTCCTTTTGGGAGAGAGGATCAACAAGCTGGGATGTCGAAACCAGCGGAAGTACGGGACAACCTAAGCAGATCAATTTCTCAAAAGAACAAATAGGATCTGCAGCTCAAAAGTCTATTGAACTCTTTAAGATCAAAGCGGATGAGATCATCCTTGTCTGCTTGCCATTGGAAAGAATCGGTGGAATAATGCAATTATTCAGAGCATTTAGAGCCGCTTCTCGAATAGCCTTCATTAGGCCTTCAAGATCACCATTTACAAGGATCTTTTGCCAATTCAAACAATTGGAGTTCCAACATACCTCCATAGTTCCCGCACAATTCAACGACCTAATGGGATATTACAATCTTTCCCGGATCAATAAATCCGACAAAGGAGAAAGAATTAGATCCATACTCATTGGAGGAGCGCCGGTAAGCCCTGAAATAGAGGAACAGGTCAGGAAACGGAAATTCCCCTGTTGGGAAACTTATGGAATGACAGAAACAGCAAGCCACTTTGGAATACGTCGTATTGGGGTGGAAAAACCCAATGTCTTCACACTATTGAAGGGAACAGAGATCCGAGTCGATGCCGACTCCAATCTCGAAGTGAATGTTGATTATTTGGGAGGGGATTGGCTTAAAACAAATGACAGGGTAGATATCATTGAACCCGACAAGTTCAAATGGCATGGAAGGTCTGATTTCGTGATCAACTCCGGAGGGTTCAAAGTTCATCCCGAACAGATCGAGGCTATGATAAGAAAACTGGATCTACCTGAATTAAGAGGCAAGAATTTCCTGATCTCAGGCAGCAAGGATCAGGATTTTGGGGAAAGACCTGCAATGATACTAGAAACAAAAGAGTCTGTTGAAAAAATAGAAGATAACTTGCTTTTTGAGCTAAAAAGGCATCTTCCTAAATATTTGAATCCTACGAAAATTTTAAAAAAAGATAAGTTACCCCGAACCTCAGGGGGTAAGATCGACCGGAACAGCCTGATGGAGGACCTAGGACTTCCTTAGGGCTTTCACCTCCTTCTTCAATTCCTCAAGGATCTGGATGATCTGTTTCCCTCCTGGCAAAGCATCATTTGATTTCGCCTTTTCATTCGGGCCTGGCCATTCCCCGGATACAAATAGAACCACTTTCCAATATTCCAGGACGTCATCAAAATTCAGAATATATGGATCGTATTCGGGGTTATCGGAGATCAGTTTCAATGCTTTATTTGAATGCCTTTTTACCCGCTTGAAAACCACTCCCTCTGACTTGGTCAGAAGGACCATCCGTTCTCCATCTTTGATCTCTGACAACTCGGGAATATATTTCCCAATCAGGATGCTTCCTGGATTCACAGGCAACATCGAATCACCTGAAACCTCGAAGGCCCTGTAGGTCCCCGTAGGTAGGTTTGGGAGGTGGAATTTTGGCAACTCTTTTAGGAACTCCGGATCCGAATAGCCATTTGTATAACCCGCAGCTGCCTTCTGTGGTATGAAATCGATAAATTCCTGTTCCTCTTTATCGACTGTGATAGCCAAGACTTTCAATTTGGTTCCCTGGAAGTCAACATCAGAATCCTGGATCTGACCGGTCAAGGGATTGATCCCCTTCTTCGATTTTACTTTCTTGCCTATGAAATCATCAACACTTACCCCAAATACCTTTGAGATGTTCTTAAGATTCTGAACAGGGGGTTCGGCTCTCCCCTCTTCATATGCTCCTACCAAGGAGCGCTTAATGCCTAGCATACTAGCCAGTTGGTCCTGGGTAAGGCCGTTTTCTTTTCTAAGACTTTTCAGGTTTTCACTTATCAGGGTCATGATCTATTTTCTTAATAACATTCCGATGATGGTACTGATCGATGGTTTTGATTGGGTCCTGAAACTCCCTCCTGTTGACTGGGAATGAAACCCCGACCCATTTGATCGGGATTTCACCGCGTAAGTCACGTCCCAGTTTTTTTCAGATTTGTGGAGAATAACCCCAAATCTGTTGTCTTTAATTTCTGAAGGAAATTTTTTCACCCTATTTATTTAGAATCGAGATCCGAGATTGAGATAAAGAGATCGCTTCTCGCTTCTTTTTAAATATACTATTATTTTTAGTAAACATACCAAAAATATTAGTAAAGGATTTAGCAGCGATTAAAGTTGGAAGAGCTTCAGGTCATCCTGAGAACAGATCTGTGGTTCGTATTGACCTGGATGCCTTTTTTGTGTCGGTTGAATGTCTGCGGGATAAGCGACTGTTGGAAGGCCGGTGTTAATAGGAGGTGAAAGCGACCTGGGAGGCTTAGCTGCATGCAACTACGAAACACGCCATTACGGCTCGCGCTCCGTCATGCCCATCAGTATGGCGCGGTAAAGGTCTCGCCTCTTAGCGGAATTGAATTGGGAGTTGTGAATCACAAATCCAGAGTGCGTAAATAGAAGTTTAGGACTACTGTTTAAAATGAGCAATTCTTAATCATTAATCACTTACCCTCCAGTGCTTGGATCCTTCTTTTTAGGTCTTCGTTTTCCTTCCTCAATTCCTGGATGGCCTTAATGGCGATCACACCAAAACCCGAATAATCCAAGGTATAGATATCAGAGAGGGAACCCTCAGATTCGGATGGATCATTGGATTTGGTTTGCTCTACCAAGCTGGGAAAAACCTTTTCTACGTCCTGAGCTATGAAGCCCAAATACTTGGTGTCATCGGAAGCATCTTGGTGATTAAACCGATAGGTCACAGGTTCCAATTGATCAACTTGATCCAGAACACTCGGTAGTTCTTCAACACTGTTTTTGTATCTTCTGTCAGATAGTGCTGTATAAACACCTGAAACAGAGTTAAATGAACCCATTTGAGTGTTATTAAAATACAGGTATAGCGAGTTGCTTGACCAACAATAGAAATGCCAGCGATCCGCATCGCCTGAGTTAGAAATGGAAAGACCATTGGTAATTCCTGTTGGATGATTGACGTGAAGAGATGTAGAAGGAGTTGTCGTGTTGACGCCAACAAATCCATTCATCATGATACCTGCATAGGTCTGCCCTCCAAAAGCAGCATAAGTAGTAGGCGAGGTTTCGCTAGCCCCGTTTGAAGCGATCACACCCCAACCTCCTGCTCCATTACCAAACTGATGTCCCCAAACTCCGGCATTGTTTGAACCGGTAGGATTCAGTTCAACCCCACCAATACGTGTGCGGGTATAAATAGTACCTGTGTTATCACCCCCTGAGGAGCTGGAAGTAAGAATACTCCAACCAAAGTTTGAAGAATGATAAACCTCAAGCGCTCCATTTCCATTCCCGGGACTAGGTCCGCGTACCTCTAATCTTGTTGAGGGATTATTGTTCCCAATTCCAACATTTCCTTCCACTATCATTCCATTTGTCGGTGCTGTTGTCGTGCCGGAATAGCTGGCACCTATTGCTGCGCCGCCTTCGAGGTCAAGGAGGTTTACCGGAGCCGCAACACCGATCCCAACATTTCCTCCCATGAATATCCCGGCATACGGCAAGCCTGAATGACCAGCCAAAGCCACATAACGATCCGGAGCTGTCTCACTGGCGCCATTAGAAGCAAGAAGCCCCCAGCCACCGGACCCGTTCCCAAATTGATGCCCCCAAACTCCGGCATTTGTACCTCCGGTAGGGTTGCTTTCAAATCCGGCAATCCTAGCGCGAGTAAAAATCGTACCTGTATCGTCACCATTGTCAGAGCTGGATGATAGAATTCCCCATCCGTTGGTTTGAGTTTGAAAAGCTTCGATCACTCCATTACCCACTCCAGGGCTTGGAGCCCTTACCTCCAACCGGGTGGATGGATTATTATTACCGATTCCAACGTTTCCCTCTATTATCATTCCGTTGGTGGGTGCGGTCGTTGTCCCGGAATAGCTTGCTCCTACTGCAACTCCACCCTCCACATCAAGAAGATTTACAGGGGTAGCAACTCCAATACCAACGTTTCCTCCAATAAACAAACCTGCATATGGCGTTCCAGAACTTCCTGCAAGGGCTACATACCTGTCAGGCGAGGTTTCAGAATTTCCAGCAGATGCCAACAACCCCCATCCTCCTGCACCTGCATTAAACTGATGACCCCAGACGCCTGCATTGGTCAAACCTGTAGGATTGCTTTCGATTCCCGCCACTCTTGCCCTAACGTAAATGGTGCCTGTATTGTCACCATTGCTTGAACCAGATGCAACAAGTCCCCATCCGTCATTTGAGTCATGATACGATTCAATGATCCCATTCCCTGCAAGGGGACTGGTGCCCTGAATCTCAAGTCTTGCTGATGGTGTGGAAGTACCAATACCTACATTCACACCATTACCAAGCACCATGCTATTGCTTTGACTTACTGTGGCGCCTGACCCAATGGCAATTGCGTTTATAAGATTACCTGCGCTTGCATCAGCATTTTCTCCAACAAACACATTTCCGGACCCGGTGGTGTTTGTGAATCCTGCTCTATAGCCGACCCCCACATTATCCTGACCCTGAGTGTTTGAAAAAAGAGCATCAAAGCCTAGGGCTGCATTTCTTTGACCTATAGTGTTGGAAAACAAGGCGGTCAATCCAATTCCTGTGTTGGCTTGCCCTGTGGTATTCGCATTCAATACCCTATCTCCTACGGCGGTATTGTTGTTTCCCGTGGTGTTAGCTGCTAGGGTATTTGTTCCCACTGCAGTATTCCTTTCTCCGGTATTAACCGTAAGAGCGCCATATCCTATGGCCGTGTTGTTTATTCCAGAAGTGTTTGTACCCAAAGCCCGAAATCCAATCGCTGTTGTAGTTATTGCCGTGTTATTTAGGCCCGCCTGTACCCCATATAATGTCACCCCTGAGGCCGTAATCCTTCCTGCAGAGACATTATTGACCCGAAAATTAAGGGGTACATTATCGGTATTTCCAATAAAATTAACCCCATCGCTGGTCCCGGAATTTCCGGTGATGCTCCAAAAATTGGAAGCGAGGGCAAGGGTTTGAAAAGTGCTTCCATCCCAGATAAAAAGGGCATTAGAAACAGTATCAAATACAACCATACCATGATCCAGTGCTCCAAGTGTCATGGCTGTCCTGTCCACTCTGGGAAGCAATAAGCCTCTATTGCTTGAAGTCAGATCAAGTAAAGCAGTGGATCTTGGATTAGTGGTTCCAATACCTACATTATCCTGGGCAAAGGAACTGTAATGGTTAAGGCAGAGACCAGCCATCAACAGGCCGGCACATAACATCTTTCTCATCGGGTCCTTATTTTGAAGTGCAAAACTACTTATACTGAGGCTTCCAACAGTAATATATTCGTATTTACACCAAAAAGGTTAGCCGAATTTCATCATTTAATTCAGGACTACAGGGTAATATCCAATTGATTACTTGGGAAAATAGTTCCACCTACATCCACCTGAAGAGTGTAGACATGTTGACCAGCTGGAATGCCCGAAACAGTGAATTGCTGAACCTCTCTGGGATCATCAGCTGGTGTTAGAGTAACAGAGGTTATCAAAGTTGGTGAACCACCCCCAACAATATCTTCTTCATAAAGCTCATATGTATAGGCCCCAGGACTCTCGTTATGCACAAACTTGAAGTCGATCTCCGTTCCGCTACCTGCATCTTTTCCAGCCAAAACGACATTCAAACTAGGATTTACAGCTAGGGGCACATAGGTACATCCATCATACCCGGGACACGTGGAGGTTGGTGAAATGCAATTATCAGGACAAAGACAACTGTCGGCAGGACAGGTAGGCAAAGTTGTACCATATGTTGGTCCGGTTGTCGTGATCGACATTCCTCGGGCAATATTGTTTGGACTTGCTGGCTCATAAAAAATCAAACATACTTCGGTGTCTTCTGGCAGATTATAAAGCATATGAAATCCGGTTCCGTTGGTATTCTTTTGACAGGGAGATTCGTCACCCACAGGCCATCCTCCTGAAGTCATTGGGTCGGTTACATTCCTTTCGGTGTGAACCGGGCTTCCACCATAAACCAGTATCGTCTCTACAATATAGTTGCTTAGGGTAGAACCCCCGGGGGCAATTTGCCTGAATTGGAGACATGACGGATTCGGGATCTTAAAATCCATGTTAAATGTTGATAAATGGCCTAGCTCTGCCACATACTCCATAGTGCTTCTGTCAAGCGTTGCTTTGCCTTCCTCTATCCAGAAACCCTTTTCCTCCTGATAATAGAAAAGCCCGATGGTCTCTGGCACCATTTTTTGATTTTCAGAAAATGAAGGATCCACAGGGATTCGCAAGGTGGCCTTATTCCTGTCTGTCAGTTGATACTCTCCCTCCTCATCAAATACCTCGATGGATCCGGCTCCCAAACTGATCATGAACCCTGTTCTATTTCCACTTCCATCAACCACGGTCATATCACCAGGCATTGCTCCTGCAGAAAAAATATCAATAGTAGAAACGGATACATCCACGTTGCCCGAAGGTGGTTGTCCATTCCTGAACAGAGCATTTGCAGGGATGGTTATGGACATTCCCGGGCCTGGTTCAATTCGGTTCTTCACCTCATTGAAAGCTTGCTCCATCTCAGGACTAAATCCCAGAT
>JANQSY010000061.1 GCA_028279065.1 Cytophagales bacterium | reverse complement strand
CGACTTGTAAAAACCCTACCCGTCAAATGTGATGTGATGATAAGAGAAGACCTGGAAAGCCTTGTCGGGCAGACCATATCGACTTTTGGCAAGGTCGATATCCTGGTGAACAACGCAATATCTACCAAGCAGGGGGTCTCGATCATGGACCACACAGAAGAAATCTGGAACAATACTGTAACCAGTGGATTTGAAGCTGTTTGGCATCTTATGCGCCTTTGCTACCCACATATGCAGGAACGCGGAGGAAGGATAATAAATGTATCCTCAGGTGCAGGCCTGATAGGTGCACCCAAGTTTGGGGTTTATGCAGGGGTAAAAGCTGCGGTCCACGGTATAACCATGGTGGCGGCCAGGGAATGGGGCCCAAATAAGATCACCTGCAATAGCATAGTTCCCATCTTTTATAGCGATCTCTCAAACAAATTGTTTGATGAATACGGGGAAGGTGTAGTAAAGGATATTGTGCCTCTGGGATACATAGGAGATGCGGAAGAGGATATTGCACCCGTAATGGTTTTTATGGCATCTGATGATTCCAGATACATCACCGGTCAGCTGATCAAAGTAGACGGAGGAGGAGATATTCATTTTTAGCTGAAATAGAGAATTAGAATAAATATAAGATCATGTCAAATTCCGAAATAGAAAATGGTAACGTAGAAAGGCTTAGCGCCTCTCACCGAAGCATTTATACAGATATAATAATCGATGCCTCTGCTGACCGGGTTTGGTCCGTACTTGCTGATACAGGATCGTTTAGTGACTGGGCTGTTTTCATGATTGATATTAAAGGAAAAATAAAGGATGGCGAAACCATATCTGTCACCTTTAAGATCAATCCTGAGAAAGAAAAACTGAACAAAGTCGATCACAAGATCTCGGTTATTGAAGGAAAAGAATTCTTTTGGGCAGAAAAAGGACCTGGAGGGATCAGAGATAACCATCACTTCAAGGTGGAACCCTTGGGGAATGGGAAGACCAAATTCATTCAATCAGACGAGATCATGAAAGGGATCACCTGGCTGGCTGGCGGAAACCTGTCTAAAATGTACCTTAAGGGTTATCAGGAATTTAACAGGGCTCTAAAGGCGGAAGTAGAACGAAGAAATAATTCATAACAAATAAAACATTCGATCATGAATTTCAAATTGAAAAATATCCCTTCACAGAAGGGAAGAATTGCAATAGTGACCGGTGCCAACAACGGGATCGGATTTGAAACCACCTTGGCTATGGCGCAATATGGATACAAGGTCATCATGGGCTGTCGGAATCAGGAAAAGGCAGATAAGGCCAAGGCCGAATTGATCCGGAAATTCCCTGAAGCAGATCTGGACGTGATACTCCTGGACTTGAGCGATCTTGCAAGTGTTAAGAAGTTTGCCAAAGAGTTCCGTGAGAGGTACACCAAACTGGATGTGTTGATTAACAATGCTGGTATTCTGGTCTATTCCGGGAAAAAGAACAAGGCCGGTGTTGAACTACAGTTTGCAACCAATCATTTGGGCCATTTCCTATTGACCAGCCTGTTGTTCGACATGATCCCTGATAAGCCCTCTTCCAGGATAGTTGCCTTGAGCAGCCTGGCACATAAAGGGGCTAAGATCCATTTCGATGATCTGAGTTGCGAAAAGGCTGAAGAAAACGATGCAGCCTATGGTCAGTCCAAACTAGCCAACCTGATGTTTGCGGATGAATTGAACAGAAGACTAAAAGATTCGGGCAGGCAAATTATCGCTCTTGCGGTACATCCCGGTGGATCGGACTCTGGCCTTTTTGATGAAATGCCGAAGGTAACTTATTATACTTTCAAGATCCTATCCCCTTTGATTTTAAACTCCAATTCCGCGGCTGCCAAGCCATCCCTTTTTGCTGCGCTCAGCCCCGAGATAAAGGGAGGGGAGTACCTGGGACCACAGGGATTTCAGGAATTCCGCGGTAAGGTCGGGTTTGCGAAAAGGACTGATTATTCAAAGCGTAAAGATGTCGCAGAAGAACTTTGGGAACTATCCGAAGAGATGACCGATAGCACCTTTTTGTAGCTAAATCAACACAAACTTTAAAGTATTACTCTTTCTCAATATGTTTACTCCGGACAGATCCAGGAAAATGCCTGAAATAACCCATATAGAAAGTATTTCCAATATGCATTATGTCTTTGGACTCCCCAGGCCTAAGCATCCATTGGTTTCGGTGATCCGCTTTAAAGACGCCGATATCAAAGAGGAATACCATAATGTCCGCTGCTCCTTTGGTATGTATTGCATAACCCACAAAGATGGAACCCAGGGCAGTATGAAGTATGGGCGCAACTCCTACGACTTTCAGGAAGGCTCAATGCTTTTCATTAAGCCGGGACAAGTGCTGGGTTATGACGGGCACAAACATCCGGGAGAAGATCCGGGGTGGGCATTATTGTTCCATCCTGATCTGATCCGCAAATCGGAGCTGGCCAGGTCGATTGACGATTACTCTTATTTTTCTTACGATATCTCCGAGGCATTACATATTTCGGAAGATGAAAAAATTGCCCTGAATGAGATCATTGAAAAGATCGAAACCGAGTATATGCAAAACATAGATCGGCACAGCCAGAAACTGATCATCTCCAATATTGAGTTGTTGCTGGATTATTGCACCAGGTATTATGATCGACAATTTTATACCAGGACTAATATCAACAAGGATGTACTGGCCAAGTTTGAATCCCTCCTTAAGGAATATTATTCAAACGAGATCCATTTGGAAATGGGCATTCCAACCGTAAATCATTGCGGAAGGGAATTGAGCATGTCCCCAAAATACCTGAGCGACCTCCTAAAAAAAGAAACAGGGAAGAGTGCCAAAACACATATCGACGATTTTCTGATCAACGAAGCCAAAACCCGGCTGCTCAATTCTACTGAATCGGTGAGCGAGATCGCTTATGGATTGGGTTTCGAGTATTCACAGCATTTCTCAAAAACCTTCAAGGCTAAGACCGGAATGAGCCCTGGTTCCTACAGAGAATTAAACTGACTTTTCCCAATAGGAAAATCGAGCACCAAAATCCTTCCCTGACCATAAGCCTTTCCTGGCTAATGGTCTATTTCACTGCCTAAACTCTTCTGTTCTATAGGCTTCAAGATGAATTTTGCATAGATTTAATCGAAGAAGAAAATGCTATGAAAATCCGCACTAATCTTGGTCATTCATCCCTAGAGGTCAATCGGCTGGGCCTGGGATGTATGGGTATGTCAGAGTTCTACGGATCCTTTAATGAGGAGGAATCCATCAGAACCCTGCACAAGGCCATCGAACTCGGGGTCAACCATTTCGACACTGCAGATATGTATGGTTCAGGAGCAAATGAAGGATTATTGGGAAAGGCCTTCAAGGGGCGATGGGATGAGCTGGTTTTGGCCACCAAATTTGCTATCATGCGGGGTCCAAATGGTGAATTTCTGGGCCTGAATGGAAAGCCTGAATACATCCGTGAAGCCTGTGAAAATAGCCTTAGGAGATTGGGCACCGACTCGATCGATCTGTATTATATGCACAGGCAGGATCCGAAAGTGGAGATCGAGGAGATCGTGGGTACTATGGCCGATCTGGTAAAAGAGGGAAAGGTTAAGGCCATTGGTCTTTCGGAAGCAGATCCGGGTATCATAAGAAGAGCACATGCGGTCCATCCCATTTCTGCTCTTCAAACCGAATATTCCCTTTGGAGCCGAGACCCGGAAAAAGAGATCCTGGATGTTTGCCAGGAGCTGGGTATCACCTTCGTCGCTTATAGTCCTCTGGGACGAGGATTCCTGACCGGTGCGATCAAAAGCAGAGCCGACCTTGAAAAAGGGGATTTTCGATTGAGTAATCCTCGCTTTACGGATGAGGCAATAAATGAAAACCTGAAATTCGTGGATGTAATTGAGGACATTGCAGAGAGCAAGGGGGTAAGCAAAGCTCAGGTCGCTCTGGCCTGGGTTTTAGGTCGAAATGATGATATCACCGCCATTCCCGGCACCAGGAAGATCCATAGGCTTGAAGAAAACCTTGGTGCATTGAACTTGGACCTTAGCGCTGAAGAGCTAAAAACCATTGAACAGAACTCTCCTTCAGAAACAATGGGGGAACGGTATTAAAAGCTTAAGAGGATCAAAAAAAGAGGTCGGGGGCTAAATCGACCCATGACACATGATCAAGCAAGGTTCAAACGTACTGATCAGAATTCAGCCTAAACAGCTGATATTCCTTATTTGGGCAATTCTTACTCTCATAAATCTTAACAAGGCCTATCACATTGATGATACCTTCCATTTGGAAGCTGCAGAGCAGATCCAGGAAAATCCATTTCACCCCATGTCAGGGTCTATCGATTGGGACAACGAACCCAGACCGATATACCAATACAATCAACCTCCCCTATTGTTCTATCTGATCCTCCTGACCAAGATGCTTTTTGGAAACGGGGAGGTCCCGATGCATTTGATGCTTTCGGTCTTTACCTTTCTTTCCCTCTATTTCTTCTATAAAATATCCGTGGTATTGAAGGCGAAAAGCTCGCATACATTGTTGGTCCTTTTCGCGTTTTGTCCCGCATTCATGGTCAATCAAAACCTGATGACAGATATTCCTATCATGGCCCTGACTCTCGGGTCTATCTTTTTTCTATTGAATGGAATGAAAAATGGAACGATCAGGGATTACCTTATTTCCGCCCTTCTGATCTCTGCAGGCCTGATGATCAAATATTCGCTTCTTCCCCTGATGGTTGTCATCCTTGCTACTCTTCTGATGACCAAAAGGTTCAAAGAGATCCTCATCTACCTCATTCCCGTACTGGTCTTGATTCTATGGTCCATATGGAATATCTGGGAGTTTGGCTCGATACATCTTCTGGATCGACCCAGGTCTGATATCCGGATGATCAAGATCTGGGGTTTTATCAGCGCATTGGGATCTGTGCTTTTCATTTTCCCAATCCTGATCCATTCCACCATGCCTAAAAGGATCATGATGGTTGTCTGTGTTGCGCTGCTCTTGGCTTTCGCAGGAGGCTCGATTCTGGTTTATCTTGATCTGATCCAGGAAGAGGGATTTAATAAGGGGCTGAGTTACTTTTTCCTCTTGAACGGAGTTGCTCTCCTGCTTTGGTTCATCTATGCTGTTTTGAAAGAGCTTCAGGGTAAAGGGTTAAGTTTCTTTGATTCACCACTATTCCCAATAGTTCTGTGTGTAATTGGTTTTGCTTCCTTCAATGCAATGTTCGCCCCGTTCATGGCAACCAGACATGTATTGCCAATTATTCCCTTCTTTTTGCTTTTCGCTCATCGATACTTTGAAGGTTCAGGCCTGATCAAACAAGCAGTCCTGGTTATTAGTATTGCTATCGGAAGTTGGTTGGGAATCTCCGATTGGGTCTATGCTGATTTTTACAGACGGAATGCTTCTGAATTTACTAACAGGGATAAAACGATCTGGTCGGTAGGACACTGGGGTTGGCAATGGTATTCAAAACAGGCCGGCATGAAGATCTATGGCCGCAATTCGGTAAAAGAGATCAGAAAAGGGGACCTTTTGATCTATCCAAAAGACATACATAAACAAAAAATAGATCCAGGAATAAAACTCCAACTAATTGAAAAACGGTATGAGGTTCCGGATTTAAGGACCTTCTTTTCAGGCAAAAAATTCGCAAGTCTTTATGCATCGTCTCCGAGTAAACCAGCTTGGATAATTTCCAATGAGCCGATAGACACAATATTGGTTTTTAGGATTGAAGAAATATTGGCAGGAAATCAATGGAGGTAGTTATACCTATTTTATAATCCATAACGGTTATAACACAATTTTTGAAGGAATTAGTTTGCCATTAGATTAGATCATGGAACAATTTAAGATCAAGCTTTCCGAGGAGGATTTCGTAACCTATTACCTTTTTAAGGCTTCTAGATCTAAAAGCACTAGAACCAAGCGGGTAAGAAACTGGCTGGTTATATCAGGCCTATTTTTTGCCATAGGATCTCTTTTCTACCAAACCGATAACGACCTTTATGGCTATACATTTTGCTTCTTCGGGCTTCTCACATTCATTCTCTATCCATTTTACGACAAACAACAATACAGGAGATATTATTTAAACTACATAAGAGAAAATTTTGGGAATAGAATAGACAAAGAATCCACACTGGCAATTAATTCTGACCAAATTCAAATTTCAAGTATTGGATACCAAGGGAGAATCGAGGTTACAGAGATTGAAAAAATTAATGAAACTTTCAGCCACATATTCATGGAGCTTAAAAGTGGGGACACCTTAATAATTCCCAAGAAGATTGATGAGTACCAGAAACTCAATGACAAACTGGAAATGGTTGCGATGGAAAAAGGAATATCCTGGAACAAAGATCTCAAATGGAAAGGCACAGGTTGAAGTACAACTTGACAAGGTTATCAAATGGATCACCAGGCCTTTACCACGGCACTTTCCGGGGAGAGTTTGATGCATGGTAGGTAGCAAACTGAGATCCCGGACCAGGATTGATTTCAACTTTTTTTGGGAATTAGTAAATTAAATGCCCTTACCAATTTGTTGACATGAGAACCCTGCTAACATTTACCTTTCTTTTTTTTATTTCTCCAATCTCCAGGGGTCAGATCACCTTCCAGGACAGCAGCTCCCGATTGGTCAACCCTAACCTGACCAGCGGGGTATCAATGGGGGTGGCTGACATGAATGGAGATGGATTGGATGACATTGTCAGACTGGATGATGCAGAAGATCTGGAAATTGAATATCAATCCCCCAATAGGATCTGGACCAGATTGGATTACGGGAATCTGGGTTCGGGGATTGAATGGAGCATGTGCGTGGCAGATGCAGATAAGAATGGATTCAATGATCTACTCGCCGGGGGGTTTGAAAATGAACTGAAGTTCCTTGTTTCAAATCCAATTGGAGCAGACTTTACCACAACCTTTCTACCACAGCCTTTGATCTTTCTTCAAGGATCAAATTTCGCGGATATCAACAACGATGGTGAGGTGGACATTTTTGCTTGCCATGACTTGGGTTTATCCTCACCATATCGAAATACCGGACAGGCCAATTTTATATATGATACCACACTGATATATGCAGCCTCAATTAATCCATCCACAAATGCTGGAAATTACGGTTCCACATGGACCGACTATGATAATGATGGGGATCTGGATATGTACCTGTCAAAGTGCTTTGGTGGCATAACCGATCCACAGGATGGCAGAAGAAGAAATCAACTCTTCCAAAATGATGGAGCAGGAAACTATGTGGACGTTGTAGATTCAGCTGGCCTTCTCCCATTAGCTCAATCCTGGGCTACCGATTTTGCCGACTTCGACAATGACGGAAACTTGGATGCAATAATCCTAAATCACGATACCTGTGCTTACATCTATCAAAACAATGGAGATGGAACCTTTGTACTCTTCAATGATTCTTCGGGAGTAGGACCCGAATTGGATTCAGTTGGCTTTGGGATACAGGTCAAATCCCAGGATTTCGACAATGATGGCCATATCGATATTTTGACCACAAGTACTGGCACGAGCAGGCATTGGTTGTTCATGAACAATGGTGATGGGACCTTTCATCCTGCATTAAACCCTTTCCCCACCGGGGGAAATTCTATCCAAAGTGCTGCCACCGGTGATCTCAACAATGACGGATTCATTGATGTAATCGCAGGATACGCTATTGGGTTAAATGGCCCCTCATCCATTCCAGACCAGGTATTTTTTAACTCGGGAAATCAGAATAACTATTTTAAAATACTATTGGAAGGAGATAGCTCAAACATCAATGCCATAGGGGCTAGGGTAGAACTTTTTGGGTCCTGGGGTTTGCAGATCAGGGAAGTCAGAGCAGGAGAAAGTTATGGGGTTTTCCATTCCTTTACCATGCACTTCGGGATCGGAACCTCAAACCAAATCGATAGTGCAGTGATTAAATGGCCTTCGGGAAAGGTGTCCACAATTATTAATCCCGGAATCAACACTTTTCTAAAGTACAGAGAATGTGAAAACGATCCTCCACCGGTAGCAGGGTTTTCCCAAACCGCATCAGATCTTGATTATACCTTCATAGACAACTCTATCCAAAGCCGCTCCTGGATTTGGGATCTTGGTGACGGAAATTATAGCAATGCTCAAAATCCAATTCATTCATACTCTCTTCCCGGAACGTATACGGTTTGCCAGATTGCAAGGGGATGCGGACAAGACACCGCATGTGTCCCAATTCAGGTCACTTGTCCTGCTCCAGTTGCCTCCTTTGGTTTCAGTCAATCAGGTCAGTTATTTACATTCTCCGATTCAACCAGCTCCCTGCTTCCTGTCAGCAGTTGGGAATGGAATTTCGGGGATGGGAGCACCAGCAATCTGCCCTCACCTACCCATGTCTTTACCAACCCCGGCGTCTATGATGTATGCTTAAAAACCACTAGCCCGTGTGGAGAGGATTCAAGCTGCCAAACAGTTGTTGTGAGTGCTTTAGGATCAAATTCAAGTGACAATTCCATAGCGGTTTTTCCCAATCCAACAGATGGGAGAATTTGGATAGAAAAGAGAACATCCAACCAAATTCAAGAGGTACAAGTCATAGATATAAGAGGTAGGATAGTCAGAAGTTTTCCTATTTCGACATCGTGGAAGACCAAAAAGTTAGACCTCGGACTCTTGGAAAGTGGCATCTACTTTTTAATGATAAGATCAAGCAATGGGATTATCCGCAAAACCCTGGTAATAGAAGATTGATCCCAGAACCTCGTGACTTATTGGTGTTTTATAGAAGTCCCTACGGCCATATCTATATAAGGTCTTTCAAAATCCTGGCCCGCAGATCGAAATGGTCAACGCTGGAAGTCCTGGGAAACTCAGCGATTAATTAAAAAATATCGTTCTTCAAAAGAAGATCTGATCCACTTTTAATAAGAAGCAAGAACAAAAATCACAGGTCTGAAACACTTCAAAACCATAACAGAGTATTGTAAGGGCATAAATATCAGCGAGCCACGGCATCCGCATTTTGACATTCGAGGTTTTGAGGAAAACATGAAGACCGTGAATAACCAAATGCCTCCATTCAGGCATGAGTTCTATGCTATCGCAATTAAGGCAGGGGGAGATGGGAAAGCGATTTCGGGCGAATTCTCAGATTTCCCGGATGGAAGCACAGTTTTCTTCAATACTCCTTTCCAGGTTTTGTCCTGGGAAATAAAACCCAACTGGAAAGGTTATTATATCATTTTCAGCCAGGATTTCCTTGCCCAATCGCATATCCTTTCGGATATGCTTAGGTTGTTTCCATTTCTGAAAATCGATAAGTCCATTCCACTGACCATCCCCAAATCCGAGTTGCCTGATATTCTGACGATCTATGAGAAAATCTGGCAGGAATATAAGGGGGATGAAGGGGATAAATTTCATCTCATCGAGGCTCAGGTATTTCTGCTGCTAACACAAGTAAGGCGTCTCTTTGAAAAACAGATAGATGAAAAAATTGCCGAGATCAGTCTCAAAGCAGCTGACCTTAAGCTCCTTTCCAGATATCAGACCCTCATCCAAACCAGTTTTTATCCAAATGCCAATCTGGAAACCTTTTCAAACCTTCATTCGACAAGTTTTTATGCTCAAAAGCTTAATGTGCATCCCAATCATCTTAACGCCGTGGTGAAGTCGGTTTCTGGGATAACCGCATTAAACCATATTCATAATCACATTCTTTCCCTTGCAAAATCCTATCTGGCACAAACGGATTGGTCGGTCAAGGAGATCGCCTACGCCCTGCATTTTGAAAGCCCCAATAACTTTAGCTCCTTTTTCAAACGAAACACCCAAATGACCCCCATGGCTTACCGGGAAGAGGTCAATCTTTGAAATTTAGACTCCATGCTTTGAAATCATGATCTCCCTTCATTAGGAGCAGGAGACCTTTGTTACAACAAAATTTCAAGGCAATGAGAAAGATAATATTTGGCATTCTTTTCCTAATTCCCGGATATCAAAAGGCAGCAGACCTTAGCTCTGTCGAGGGTACGGTCATCAGCCTATTCGTTTCAACAGATATGCGGGATTGGGAATCTGTAAAAGCTTCATTTGCTTCAAATGTACTGCTGGATTACTCTTCCATGACCGGGAATCAGGCAAGTACAATGACCCCCGAACAGATCATTGAATCCTGGAAAGGAATACTGCCTGGATTTTCTTCAACCCACCATCAGCTTGGGAATTTCATTTCCTCACAGAATGGCAAAAACGCTAAGGTCCACTGCTATGGAACAGCAAGTCATTTCCTGGAGGACCCCGAAGGAAACCTCTGGATCGTGGTCGGAAGCTATGATTTCGACCTTGTAAAGGATGCCAGCGGAAAGTGGGTCATTACAAGCATGAAATTCAATTTCAAATATCAAGATGGAAATACCGGCCTGCCTCAAAAGGCCATGGAAAAACTAAAATGATGACCATGAGAAGGATAACAATTTTCTGGATCGCGCTAATCCTACTTTCCGGATGTACCAGGGAGAATAGTAAGGAGGATTCACAAAACACAACAAAGATTGAAATGAAAAATGAAATAGCAGAAAAGAACAAAAACTCGGCCTTATCATTTTTCAAAGCTCTGGAAGACGAAAATGTGGATAGGCTGGTAGCCCTCTTTGCGGAGGAAGCAATCCACATCAATCCCTATTCATCGGGCTTGTTCCCCGAAGGGGCAAGAGGTAAAGATGGGATCCGTGCTTACTGGACTCCTGTCTTCCCAAACTTTGACGGAATGGATTTCCCAATCGAGGAGATCCAGGCCATGGAAGATCCAAATATGGTCTTTGTGAAATTCAACGGCCGGATAAAACTGAAAGGAGATGCGGGGTTTTACGAGAATGATTACTATTCCACATTTCGATTTAACAAGGAAGGCCTGATAACCGAATACGTTGAAATTTTTAATCCCATTGTCGCAGCGCGTGGCTTTGGGCTCATCGATAAAATAAAATAGATATGAAAAAGCTCATTATAGGCCTTGCAATTCCTGCCCTGTTCTTGAATTGTGAGCAACAACAATCACACAACAATGAAACAGGGTCGCAAGAATCAATAAATGAACAAGTAGAAATGAAAAAGGTGAATTTCAATAGCGAAGGAGCAAACCTGGTTGGAAATCTATTTTATCCCGCCGGTTTTGACGAAACCAAGACATACCCCGCTCTGGTGGTTTCAGGGAGTTGGACAACGGTCAAGGAACAAATGGCCGGTCTTTATGCTGAGAAGCTTGCTGAGGAAGGCTTCATCACCCTGGCATTCGATTTCAGAAATTATGGTGAAAGCGAGGGGGAACCCAGGTTCTATGAGAGTCCTGAATTGAAAAAGGTGGATGTGAAAAATGCAGTAAGCTATCTTGAGGGCTTACCTGAAGTAGATCCAGATAAGATCGGCGCATTTGGTGTCTGTGCTGGTGCTATGTACACTCTGATGGCCGCATCCGAGGATAAAAGGATAAGGTCTGTTGCCACCGCAGCTTCCTGGCTCCATGATGCTGATGCTGTGAAGCTATTTTATGGAGGAGAGGAAGGGGTGAACCAAAAATTGAAAGCAGCAAGAAAGGCAAAGGAAGAATATGCAGCGAACGGAACAGTTGAGTACATTCCAACCATTTCAACGGAGGATCCTACTGCTGCAATGTATGGCCCTTATGATTATTACCTGAATCCCGAGCGAGGAGGAATTCCTCAATGGAGCAATGATAAGTTTGCGGTCATGTCATGGGAGGACTGGTTGACCACCGATCCAATGAACTCTGCACCCAACCTAACCGCCCCAACATTAATGATCCATTCGGATGGAGCTGTTCTTCCCCAATACACAAAAAATTACTTTGAACTTATTGGGACTGATGACAAAAAACTGCATTGGATGGAAACAGATCTGGAGTCACCTTACCACCAATTCAATTATTATGATCAGGAGCTGGAAGTGAGTGAGTCTGTTTCTGAAGCAAGTAAATGGTTCAGAACAAAAATGTGAGTCCTTATTAGGAAACCAAGATGGAATATGAGGTTTGGATCCATGTCTGAACCTCTTTTTTTTACCTCAATCTTCCTTGTTTCATTCTTAATTTCAGTTTAATAGGGTTGTTTTGATATTTCCGTAATTTTCAAACCAAGCAATCAAATGATGCTTAGCCTTTTCATGAAATGAGATCTGTAATATTCTTTCTCCTTTTCTTCTTTCTGTCTGTCATTCTATCCTGTGTTCAGGAGGAAAACCCAATCGAATGCCCTCGTCCACAACCTTACTTTGAAATTTTGGGAATGAATTCTTCCAACTTTAGATTCACCAATCAGGGTTCAAACCCATGGGAAATAATAAAGGGAACTGACACCATCTCTTGGGAAAGGTTTTTTACAAGATTTGGATTTGCAGCCAGATATATGGGCCATTTTCAAAAACCCAATGGAAAACTCATGGCCTTGACTTGTGCCCCTCCAGGGATGGCCGGAGATACAGTCGGGGTGGATACTATCATCGTCAGAACGAAGTACGACTTCAATTCAAAATATCCGACCGGTTCTGTTATCAACGATATTGTTCTGATTAACGATTGGACCCTATACCCTAATGATTTTGATGATTTTGTTACCCTTTCAGAGTATTTGGCAGAAAACTCAGAAGGTGTGAAGGAAGAGACCTTTGAACTTAAGCTTACTGAAGAACCAGAAAGCGATGCTCCTTTTTCATTTGACGTTACCTATATCCTAAACAATGGGGAGAAGTTCACCAACCAGAGCGAAGAAGTTGATCTGTTGAAATAAGTGTTTTTGGATGCCCGATCAGAGGCCTTTCATTGTTCCTTAATTTAAACCAGGATCATTAGTTGTGTTGGTAATTGATCTAGATTGCAATAGAAGCGGAGCAAAAAATGCCGGAGTTCTTTAAAAATGATCGTGAAAAAAAACTTTGGGTCTACACCCTGCTGGTGGTCATTGGGATCTTTTCATCTATTTTTCTCGGATCCAGTATGGCTTCCTTTTTCCGCGACCGGGGGATCTTGTCAACCACGTTCTGGTTGGGGCTCATTTTGATCGGAATAACCGTATTTGTTCATGGTATAAGATCAAAGGCCTCAATAACCCAATTCTTTGTGGG
>JANQSY010000050.1 GCA_028279065.1 Cytophagales bacterium | reverse complement strand
CTTTCTGATTAGTAACTAGCTGTAATGTTACAATAATTGTAGCATTTTAAGGTTATGATCAGTTAATTTTAGTTTTATTTTAATGAACTTGACTTCAGTGCTTGTGTTAATGTTAAATCATTTTTCTTGTAGAAAGGCTTTAGGACAAAATAAAGGATATTCGTCTGTGGAAGATTCTTGAAGCCTTTCTTATTAGTAAATAAGTGTAAATTATGTTACAATCACAGCATTTTAAGATTTTGATCACTTAATTTTAGTTTTATTTTAATGACTGACTTCAATGCTTGTGTTAATGTAAAATCACTTTTCTTTTAGAAAGGCTTTAGGGCAAAATAAAGGATATTAGTTTGTGCAAGTTTTTTAAAGCCTTTTTTACAGCTAACTCTTGAGATTACAATAAATGGCCACAGCCTCTTGGTGCGGCCAAATTTTTTTTCTCCGTCAATTCATGGTGAAAGGGGTTAAATTTGAGAAGTGTTTTTCTTGAATAAACGCCTCTATGAGATCTTTCCTTGTGAAAGCTGAAGCCTGGAAATCAAAAAACCTCACATCCTCCTCCTGTTGATTCAAGGGGTCAACGTTAAATGCCAACTCAATTCCAACAAATTTATAGGACCCTCCCAAACCGATAAAACTTCTGTTTTCCGGAGTGTACCACAAAAAAGAACCCTGTTCCCTATCCCAAGCTCCAAAGTTGTTCAGCTTTAATTGGGAAAGGAGGAAAAGGGCCAACTCATCAGAGTAATCCTTTATATAATTTGTATCCTGTGTTTTGTAGAGAAGCTTATCTATGGCTCCCTGAGTCCATTGCATTAGGGAATCCGTATTCAAGGTTTGGGCTTGTGATTGGTGTCCAATTCCCAAAAAGGGAATGGCAAAAATCAAGATTCGGATAGATTTCTTAATCCAGGTGTTCATGCTCGGGTCCCAAAATAAGGGGTATTGCGAAACAAGGGAAATAATCGTGGAGCTGTTTACCTAAATTGGGTTCCAAATATGAAAGGTTTTCGAACTGGTTTTCTGTTTATCGGTCCGATGGCTTTTGTACTTTCCATCGGTCTTAGCATTGGTGCTGGCCTTGGCAAGGAGGTCATCATGCTGGGTTTGCTTTGCTGGATGCTGATCTGGTGGTCGAGTCAGGTAGTGCCTATCGCCGTAACTTCCCTTCTTCCGATCTTGATTTTCCCACTAACCGGTATTGGCGACCTGAAAACAACCGTATCAAACTATTCAAACCCGGTTATCTTCCTTTTTTTCGGAGGATTCGTTTTAGGAATAGCAATTGAAAAATGGCAACTGCACAGAAGGATAGCCTTGAACATCATAAGAATCAGTGGTTTGACCCCCAGGCGGATCATACTTGGAGCCATGATTTCCACAGCCTTTTTGAGTATGTGGATAAGCAATACAGCAACGACTCTTATGATGCTCCCCATTGGTCTTTCAATTATTTCACTGATCAGTATTGAAAGTTCAGACCAAAAAAGGATCTACTTCCAAACAGCCTTGCTGTTAGGGATTGCGTATTCCGCTAATATAGGAGGAATGGCCACCCTGATCGGGACACCTCCGAATCTGGTCCTTGCCGGCATGGCTGCAGATACACTCGGTAAGGAGATAGGGTTTCTCGAATGGATATACTTCGCTTTTCCATTGGTCGGGATCCTTTTGGTCTTGGTATTCATTCTCAATGCTTGGTTCCTTTTTCCCCTTAAAGGGATCAAGCTGACTGGATTAGCAGAGTTATTGAAGAAGGAATTATCAATGCTTGGAAGCCCCGGAACAGGAGAAAGGCGGGTAATAGCCGTTTTTGCTTTAACAGCTATAGCCTGGATACTAAGGCCACAGATCAACCGTTTAGCGGGATTGGAAAACCTTTCAGATCATATGATAGCAATTGGTTCTTCAATACTCCTTTTTATTATTCCAGATGGGAGATCCCAGACCTTGATGAGGTGGAGAGATGCTCAAAGGATACCCTGGGAGATCCTTCTTTTATTCGGTGGAGGACTTGCTGTTGCACAGGGAATGTCCAAGACCGGAGTGATGGATAATATCGGGGATTTCATAGGAAGCAATTTCGGAATTGGGCTACTTGGAATGATCATTCTTGTTACCACTATTTCTGTTTTCATGACCGAGATAATGAGCAATGTTGCATTGGTTTCAGTGTTCATACCCATTGCATTTGGAATAGCCATCGGGTTGAATATGGAGGGCCTTACCCTTGCAATACCCATTACCCTGGGCGCCAGCTGCGCTTTCATGTTCCCAATATCCACACCGCCCAACGCCATTGTTTTTTCAAGTAGGCGGATCTCAATGATACAGATGGCCAGAGCTGGATTGATCTTAAATGTGATCACTATCCTGACCATTTCCCTTTATTACTGGATTATTTACCAAGATTGAGAATGGATTTTGCATAAAGGTCAATTCGACCGCGTAGCTTTGAAATTAGTCTTTTATACACCCTAATGGCTAATTTTACATTCATTCCAAATCAACAGGATCATGAAAAACCTATTATGGATCTTAGCCTCTTCAACCCTACTTGTTTTTTGGGGCTGTGCTGATACGACCGAGACTGAGGAAGATGTTGAACAAGCACAGGAAGAAACAACCGAGGAAAAATCAGAAGCTGCCGAAGAATCTGATGGTATTACCACGATCCATTCAGTAACATTTTATACTTCAGATTACGATAACTGGAGGAAAGTTTACCGTGATGCGACCCAGGATGAAAACCTACTTGGGATCTTTGAAGATCTCAATGAGCCTGACAACTATATGTTGGTCGAGTCCAATGATGGTCATGAAAAACAACAGGAGATGTTTGAGTCTTCAAGATTCGACAGTATGGTTGCATTGTCCAACATCACCATCAATGAAATAGACTATATGAATGTACAATTCTCAACCAATGGTGAGGGAATACCCTATCGACTGGGTATACTCCAGGAAGTTGAGGATTACGGTATTTGGGAGGAAAAATTTTGGGAGGATAAAGCCAATAGAAACATGGCAGGGATAATGGCCATTGCAATTGCCACTAATAATGATGATCCTAACCAGGTGTACATATGGCTTGGGGTCAACGATATTGACAAAGCCCAGGAAACAATTAACACTGAGAAGGCTAAACGAAAAATGGACGAAGCAGGGGTTATAAGAAGCCTGGACGTTGTTTGGTGGAAGCCCGTAGACGAACTGAATCCCTAGGATTCTAGGGTGAAAAGTACATCGATTATCTTCCTTTTAGATTACGCAAAGACCTGTATTTCATAATTTTGCAAAGCAAATTTTCCCTGTTGAAGAATTTTCTAATTATTCTTTCTCTTTTACCCCTGTTTGTCTCACCTGCTTTTTGCGGAGGGCAGGATGACCTTGAAAAGGGAATCGACCTATACGAGCATCGATATACCTGGTCTCCGAATTTCAGTTTCCACCCTGAAAATGTTGACCTCTCAATCCAATATCTAGAGAAGGCTCTGAATGATCGTAATACCCGTGAGGTTGCGGGTCAGCATTTGCTTTGGGCCTATTTCTTTAAGGCTATGTTTACCTGCATTGATGAGGACTGTAAAAAGGATGCTTTCTCCAGGGGAAAAGCCATGGGGGAAATGCTCACAGAGGAGTATCCGAAAAACCTGAACATCAAATTTGGCTATACCACCAACCTGGGAAAATGGTCGGAATTGAATGGACTTTTTGCATCTGCCTGCCAAGGGGTTGCTGGGAAGATCAAGAACACTCTTGATGATGCCATGGCCATGGACAAGAATTATCTTGACGGTCTGGGTTATAGACTGAAAAGCATTCTGTACTATAAGGCACCGTACATTCCTGTTCTTGTGCCTTGGGCAAGCAAAGAAGAAGCCTTTGAAATGTCCCGCTTTGCTGTAGACAAATGGCCTGAATCCATTGGAAACAGACTTACCCTTGGCGAATTGCTATATTGGAGTGGCCAGTACGAAGAAGCCAGATCCGTGTTTGTGGATATGCAAAGCATGAAGCCACGCAAGGATCACTACATACTGGATCAGTTTGAAATAGATAAGGCATCTAAATACCTCAAAAAAATAGACGCCAAAAACTCACAATCCAGGATTGACTGAATCAGAGCACGATGTTCTGATCATTGGAGCGGGTCTCGCCGGAATATGCCTTTCTGTCTCCCTTTCCAGATCAGGATTCAATGTTTGCCTGGTTGAAAAAGAAAAACTTCCCTACCATAAGGTTTGCGGCGAGTATGTCTCAAACGAATGCCTTATCTACTTAAAAAATCTGGGTTTTGATCCCTTTGAGCATGGGGCCAAGTCGATAAACAAACTAGCTGTCAGTTCACCAAAAGGAAACCTGTTGAATATGCCACTGGATCTTGGGGGGTTTGGAATATCAAGATACAAACTTGATAAGTCCCTTTTGGATATTGCTTCTGCATCAGGCGTAGAGGTTCACACAGGTGAAAAGGTCAGTCAAATAAGGCAAGCCGGAGGGCATGTTGAAGCCGAAACAGCAAAAGGAAGCATCTTTAAGGGGAAGATCTTGGCAGGAGCATTTGGAAAGAGGTCGATTCTAGATAAAAGCCTGGATCGTGACTTCCTGAGGGAAAGGTCCCCATATGCGGGAGTAAAATACCACCTTAAGTTACCCTTGGATGAAAACCTCATTTCCCTTCATAATTTTCAGGGAGGATATGCCGGCATTTCGGCAATTGAGGATGAAAAGGCTTGCTTTTGTTACCTCGCTTCTACCCGATCCATCCGTTCTGCCGGAGGAATTAAGGAAGCTGAAGAAAAGGTCCTGGCAAGGAACCCATTCATTAGGGAGATCTTCGAAAAAGCTGAATTCCTTTGGGAGAAGCCCATGGCTATTTCTGAAGTGTCCTTTTTGGAAAAGGAAAAATCCATGGAAAGGATCTTTTTCCTGGGAGATTCCGCAGGAATGGTCGCCCCGCTTTTTGGAAATGGCATGGCAATGGCAATCAGATCTGCTTCTTTGTTATCAAGCTCCCTCCAAAGGTTTTTTAATGATGGGATCGAGCTAAGGGAACTCCGATCCGACTATGAGTCCATTTGGCAATCAAACTTCAGGTCAAGGATGAAGCTCGGACGTTTGCTTCAAAGAGGCTTCGGCAGATCCTTTTTAACAGAAAACCTAATAGCTCTGAACAAAACCTTCCCCTTTCTGGCGAAAAAACTCATAAAGGCCAGCCACGGAAAGCCCTTTTAAGCAAAAAGAATCGCGAAGGCGAAAAAGCAGTTCAGGCAAAGTGAGGAAAGAAAATTAAGCCTCATTGTTTGAACAAAATCCGGATCTCTCCCTCGAAAAAAAACATTGAACTGCCAAAGGCTGAAGAAAATAAAAACCGGGAGCAAGAAGAAAAGCAGCAAAGGAAAAAGAGATGGATAGCCGGCAAAAGAAAAGTAGAAATAAAACAAAGCCATCGTTAATCCGAAGAACAGGCCTGTAAATACGAATGTGCCTTTTATACCCAATAGCATGCTGATAGTCTTGTCTCCGCTTAGCATATCTTGTTCATGCTGGTAGATCTGCGTCATTGGGTAAGAACCAAATAAGAAAAGACTGGAAATGATACCCCCAAAATGATCCAACCAACTTAGCTCTTGAAGGTTCATGTCATTGAGAGTAAGGATCGTAATTATGAAAACCACATAGCCCTGGAATATGGATACACTTAGAAGACCAACAACAGGGTACTTCTTGAGTCTTATTGCCGGGAAGCTATATGCTCTGGAAACCAGAATGTACAAAGCCACCCCTATCCCGGTCCAGGAAGAGAGGTAAAAAGAAAGTATCAGACCCAGAAGATCTAAAATGTTGGCGGCTACCAGTAGGTCAGCTTTTACTTTGGGAGGATTTTTCAGGCCACCGATGCTTCCCTCATCCTTATCATAAAACGAATTGAAGCCGTTACTTGCAGGATAAACAAAAAGATGCAGGGCAATGAACAATAACCAGAAACTGCTTGTATTAAATTCACCACTCTGAAAGCTTGCAAAAAGGAAAATGGGCAACAGAAAAAAGGAAAAGGGAAACCGCAGATGTAGAATGGTGGATTTCGAAATCATGAAGTCAAAGTAATGGCGGGTTTTTTTATTCAAAAAATCGGAACCTCAAATCCTTCTCATCTTATAGAGCAAAAAGACGCTGCTTCATACCTAATTAACAGCCTTCCGGACGATGAAAAAGTTCAGAGGAAAATAGGGGCGGTTTTTGCAAGATCAGGGATCCAACAACGATACACCGTTATGGATTCCTACGCAAAAGATGAAAATTTCTTGTGGGGCAGACAAAACGGTGAAGTCCCCTGGACAAAGGAAAGGATGGAGGTTTTCAGGAAAAATGCTCCTGCCTTGATCAAGGAATCATTAAATGGTTTTCAGCCAAATGAGATTTCCGCCATTGACTCACTGATCACGGTTTCATGTACGGGGCTTATGGCACCTGGATTAGAGATAATGCTGGGAAACCAATTAGGGTTGGACCCAGGGTTGAAAAAATTGGCGGTGAATTTCATGGGTTGTTACGGGGCCTTTCACGGATTCAAGATTGCTAAGGATCAGATCGGGTCGGGAAGCTCCAAAAAGCTTCTGATGAGCTCAGTGGAAATCTGTTCAATTCACTTTCAAAGAACCTCCAACGATTCCGACATCCTTGCAAATGCCCTTTTTGGAGATGGGGCTGCAAGCTGCCTTATTTCTGCTGATCCAATTGAGGGCGAAGGAAACAGCCTACAACTCATGGAATGCTCCAATCATTTATTCACAGAGGGACATGAAGAACTAAAATGGGATATTTCCAACACAGGCTTTGAAATGGTTCTCACATCTTCCCTACCCGGTATCATAAAGTCAGGGATCAAGGAACTGGTTGATTCTTTCCTGGAAAGACAGGGCTTGAGCTTACATGATATAAGCAAGTTTGCTATTCACCCCGGCGGAAAGAGAATTCTGGATGAATTAAGGGCGGTTTTGAAAATTGAGGAAAGTCAGGTTAAGGAATCGTATAATGTTCTGAAGAATTATGGGAATATGTCCTCCTCAACTATACTTTTTGTACTGAAAGAGATCCTGGATTCTTCCATAGATAAAGAAAAAGGCGAAAAGGTTTTAGCTATGGCCTTTGGTCCGGGACTCACAGTAGAATTAGCCCTTTTTCAAATTGTTTAAGAAGAGATCCTACGATAAAGAACTCATTGATGATTTCCATCTTCAGGGTTCGGAGCTTGTTCAAAACCTGAAAGAACTCCACATCATAAATAAGTTTCTTGGGGGGTATGCCATAGACCATTCCGGTTTGAAGGAGGCAACAAAAAAAGAAGAACTAAGGGATAAAAAGGACCTTAGGATCATAGATATCGGTTGCGGTGGAGGGGATACTCTAAATGCCATCGATCAAAAGCTAAAAAGCTGGGGAATTGATGCTCAACTAATAGGTCTTGATGCCAATCCGGCAATTTTAGACTACGCAAGAAATAATTGTAAAGAAATCCAAGCCGAATTCTACCTATCCAATGCCATGGATCCATTCCCGGATGGAATAAAAGCTGATATTGCGCTATTCAGTCTTTTTTTTCATCATTTCAAGGAGGAAGACATCAAGAAGATCATTGAAAACACAATAAACTCAGGAGTTCGGGTTTTGATCATCAATGACCTTCACCGGCATTTCCTTGCCTATTATTCCATTAAGTTCCTTACAATTTTTTTTAGCAAAAGCAGACTTGTAAAGCATGATGCCCCGCTTTCGGTAAGGAGAGGATTCATAAGAGAGGAATGGAAGGAAATTCTAAATGAGTTGGATCTAGAGGCTTATTCCGTAAGCTGGAAATGGGCATTTCGGTGGAAAGTAATGATATTTGAAAAAAGGCAAAAAAATGGTTAAACGTATTCAATTTTTAATTGTAGCAGTAGTAATAGGATTGATAGTAATTGCGGTCCTGTCGTCCAATATCTTTTTTACGATCGAGCCAGGTGAAAGAGGTGTTGTCTTTAACAGATTCACAGGTCTGGATAAGGATAACGTATTTACCCCCGGCTTTCAGGTCGTAGCACCATGGAACACTCTTTTCATTTACGATGTAAAGGAAAAAACCGTCAATGAAAAGATGGACGTTCTGGATAAAAGCGGACTATCAATAAGTGTAGATGTCTCTGTAAGGTATAATCCCTACTATCAAAAGATCGGCTTCCTTCACGAAAATTTTGGGATAGGTTACGAGGAAACTCTAGTTATCCCGGAGGTCCGTTCCTCAGTCCGAAAGGTTATGGGCCGTTATACAGCAGAGGAGATTTATTCTACAAAAAGAAAAGAAGTTGAAGATGCGATCATCCAAACCACCGCTGAAGTCCTCCAGAGTGAGAACAATAACATACAAATGAAAGCCTTGTTGATAAGGTCAATCAACCTTCCTGAACAGATCAAGCAGGCGATCGAAAACAAACTCAAGCAAGAGCAGGAAGCGTTGGCCTACCAATTCCGGCTAGAAAAGGAAAAATCTGAAGCCGAAAGGAAAAGAATTCAGGCCGAAGGAGAAGCAAAGGCCAACCAGATCATTAACAGCTCCCTGACTCCCAATCTATTGAAAATGAGAGGAATAGAGGCGACGCTTGAGCTATCTAAATCTCCTAATTCGAAAGTGGTCATAGTAGGATCGGGAGATGAGGGGCTTCCACTTATACTAGGAGGAAACTGATCTGGCCTATATGCGTTTTAAAAACATAAGGTCTTTGGTTATTTTCGCATAGGCTATTTTGAACGTTTAAAAATATACGATGGCAGATACTGCTCAGCTAATTATTGATGGAAAAACCTATGAGATCCCGGTGATCACAGGATCTGAAGGTGAAAATGCACTGGATATTTCAAGCCTACGGGCTCAAACAGGTTATGTGACTCTCGATATAGGTTATAAAAACACGGGAGCTACCAAGAGTGCAATTACTTTTCTGGATGGAGAAAAGGGAATTCTTAGGTATAGAGGATACCCAATTGAGCAGTTAGCTGAACAATCAGAATTCCTTGAGGTAGCTTACCTTTTGATCTTTGGAAAGCTTCCCTCCAAGGAGGAGTACGACGAGTTTAAGACGGCTGTGACCATGCATACTCTGGTGCATGAGGACACCAGGGTGATCTTTGACGGTTTTCCAACGAACTCCCACCCCATGGGTGTATTGAGTTCCCTGGTTAGTTCTTTGACCGCCTTCTATCCAAAATCGATCGATCCTGGGAGAACCCCTGATCAAATCAACAGAACCATAGTAAGGCTATTGGCAAAGATCCCAACGATAGCAGCATGGGCATACAAAGGAGAAATGGGACACCCCCTGAATTATCCAAGGAACGACCTGGATTACTGTTCCAACTTCCTTTACATGATGTTTTCTCTACCAACTACCAAATATGAAATAGACCCGGTATTGGTGGATGCTATGAACAAGCTTTTGATCCTGCATGCTGATCATGAGCAAAATTGTTCCACTTCAACTGTAAGGATCGTGGGTTCATCACATACTTCTCTTTACACCGCAATTGCAGCCGGGATCAATGCATTATGGGGGCCCCTCCATGGCGGGGCAAACCAGGCGGTAATTGAAATGCTTGAAGCGATAAGGGAAGATGGTGGGGACATTCAGAAATACGTGAAGAAAGCACAGGACAAAAATGATCCCTTCAGGTTAATGGGCTTTGGACACAGGGTTTATAAGAACTTTGACCCAAGGGCCAAGATCATCAAAAAAGCTGCCGACGATGTTCTTTCTAAACTTGGGGTGGATGATCCATGTCTTGACATAGCCAAGGAACTGGAAGAGATCGCATTGAAAGATCCTTACTTCGTCGACAGAAACCTTTATCCCAATGTTGATTTCTACTCAGGGATAATCTACAGGGCCATGGGAATTCCCACCGAAATGTTCACCGTCATGTTTGCCTTGGGAAGGCTTCCCGGATGGATAGCTCAATGGAAGGAAATGAGGGAGAATCAGGAGCCTATCGGAAGACCTAGGCAGATCTACACCGGAGAGACTGAGAGGGATTACGTTCCAATAAGCAAACGCTAGAAAAAGATAGCCCCTGCAATAGTTGCGGTCATCAGGCAGGCAATGGTCGCCCCTAAAAGGGCCTTCATTCCCAGCTTTGAAAGCATTGATTTTTGATTTGGGGCCATACCTCCTATCCCACCGATCTGTATCGCTATCGAGCTAAAATTGCTGAACCCGCAAAGGGCAAAAGTCGAGATCAGAATCGATTTCTCAGATAGCAGCCCTTGCGTTTTGAGTTGAGCCAGATCCAAATAGGCGATAAATTCATTTACGGCGGTCTTCTTTCCAAGTAGCGATCCAACCGCAAGAGTATCCTTCCACTCCACACCCATAATGTAAGCGAAGGGTCGAAAGATCTGGCCAAGAATATATTCAAGGGAGAATCCACTAAAAACCCCACCTGTACTTTCTGCAATGATTGGATTTAAACCTAAAAGATTACCGAGAAAATCGCTGAGCAGATAGTTAATCATCGCGATCAATGCCACAAAAGCCAAAAGCATCGCTCCGATATTTACTGCCAACTTCACACCCTGGGCTGCTCCATTGGTGATTGCATCCAGAAGGTTAGTTCCAAATTTATCCTTGCTGACCTGGAGGTCCTTATTCACATCTTCGGGTTTGGCCTCAGGAACCAGGATCTTTGAAAGAATGATGCCTGCAGGCGCATTCATGATGGAAGCACTGAGAAGGAATGAAGCAAATTTGGTTTTCGCTACTGGATCAGAACCTCCCAAAAAGGTCACATAAGCAGCAAGAACCCCTCCAGCCATGGTGGCCATTCCTCCTGTCATTAAGCACATCACCTCTGATTTGGTCATAGTAGGGATAAATGGCCTGACCAGAAGCGGCGCTTCAGTCTGGCCGAGGAAAATGTTTCCGGCTGCGGAAAGACTTTCGGCACCTGAGAGTTTCATTGTCTTAGCCATGACCCAGGCAATACCATAAACGACTTTCTGTAAGATGCCCAGATAATAAAGCCCAGCGCTGACGGTGGAAAAGAAGATTATGGTGGGAAGCACCTGGAATGCAAAAAGGAACCCGAGATTATGCCTTAAATCGGCATCTACATCTGAATTCTTAGCAAGGTCCCCAAATAGGAAATAGGCCCCATCTATTGAAAAATCAAGTACACGCACAAAACCCCGGCTTATAAATTCAAACCCTGATTGGATCCAAGGGACGTAATGGATCAAGATCCCGAAAACTATCTGAAGGGCCAGTCCGGTCAGGACCAATTGCCAACGTACACCTTTTCTGTTTTCTGAAAATAAATAGGCAATCCCAACAAAAACACCTAAACCAATGAGAGCCCTAAAAATATCCATTCAGGACTCGACTAGTTTCGTTTGTTTAGCTCGTCCCGGATTGCTGCAGCTCTTTCGTACTCTTCTCTTTTGATGGCTTCTGCCAGCATTTGATTTAGTTCTTCCCTGCTTGCTTCCTTGATCTTATCCCCAAGTGAAGCCTGTTCCTTTTCAACCTCTTTTTTCTGTGTTCCTCCGGTCAGATTGGTGATCTCTGTTTGCCCTTCCTCTTCCTCCATGGTAATTCCAGCGTACTCTAAAATATTCTCATTGGTGTATATGGGCACTCCAAAGCGCAAGCCTATTGCAACCGCATCAGATGGCCTTGAATCTATTTCGAACTCCTCACCATTGCGATTACAACGGATCTTGGCATAGAAAACGCCTTCCTTGAGATCTGATATGAAGATCTCGGTAAGGTTGAATTCAAATTTTTCGGAAAAAGACTTAAAAAGATCATGGGTCATTGGGCGGTTGGGAACGATGTTTTCTATCTCCATGGCAATTGCCTGGGCCTCAAACATTCCAATTATGATCGGGAGCCTCCTTTTCCCTCCAATTTCTCCTAAAACGAGGGCAAATGAGCCTGTTGCGGTCTGGCTGCTGGACAGGCCAAGAATTTCAAGTTCGATCTTTTCCAAAAAAAATCAGTTTGCTCCCTTTAATGCTTCAGTGAATTTAGGAACAATTTCGAAAGCATCCCCTACTACTCCATAGTCTGCTGCTTTAAAGAAAGGGGCTTCCGGATCTTTGTTTATTACTACGATCACCTTTGATGAATTTACTCCTGCCAAATGCTGAATGGCGCCGGATATGCCTACCGCCACGTATAGATTAGGGCCAACTTTGACTCCAGTCTGACCTACGTGTTCATGATGCGGCCTCCATCCCATATCTGAAACGGGTTTTGAACATCCGGTAGCTGCGCCAAGGGACTTTGCAAGATCTTCTATCATTCCCCAGTTTTCGGGTCCTTTCATGCCTCTTCCACCAGATACAACAATATCCGCCTCAGGAAGCAATACGTCTCCTTCTGCTTTGTGGCTTCCAATAATATTAGCCTTGAGGTCAC
The DNA here is from genome assembly GCA_028279065.1 of Cytophagales bacterium. Taxonomy (GTDB): domain Bacteria; phylum Bacteroidota; class Bacteroidia; order Cytophagales; family CCMP332; genus JANQHS01. Next base: position 6,662 of record JANQSY010000050.1, on the reverse strand, counting down.
TATCCGAAATGGAATATGATACAGTCTCGGGATTTTGTGCTCCTCCTCCGCCTTGAACTTCAACTGCACCCTTTTTTATTGAAAAGACAACCTTATCCCCACTAACCTCTGCATTTTCAATCGCCTTGCCGGTGAAAATAGACCTTCTGACCTGAAAGCCATCCCCTGCTTTTTGGGGAACGGAAACAAGGTTAGTAGCAAGTGAAGCTCCAATTTTTATGGAAACCCTTGCGGCAACCGAATCAGACAGGGAACTTTTGGAGAAAACCACATGGTCAGCCCCAGAAGCCTCCACCGCCTGTGAAATTGCTGACGAAGTAGGGGCAATTAGGCCCTTATCATATTCTTGGTTTGGGTCGTGAAGGACTTTATCAGCACCTGCCGAACCCAAGGAGTCCCCTCCACTCCCATCCATTGACCCCAGTACAAGGGCTACATTTTCTCCTCCGACCATATCAGCAATAGCTTTTCCAAAGCTAACCGCCTCAAGTGCACTTCCCTTGGGGGCTCCATTTTCTGTCTCTACAAATACCAGAACTCCCATATCAAATAACTTTTGCTTCAGATTTCAGTAAATCCACCAATTCTCCAACATTTTCCGGGTCGATCATCCTACATTCAGATCTCTCTGAGGGCAGCTCATAGCTCCCGGATTTCACCTTGGCATCTGATGGTACAGGTTCCCTGACTTCAAGAGGTTTGGTCCGGGCTGACATGATCCCTCTCATATTTGGGATCTTCCACTCTGCAATGGGTTCCTGACATCCAGCTACCAGGGGTAATTGAGTCTCAATATCTTCATGACCTCCTTCGATTTCTCTTTGAAGGGAAACCGAGCTGCCATTTATTTCCAATTTCATAACCGGAGATAGTCCTGGCCACCCTAGCATTTCAGCAACCATTCCATGAACAGCTCCGGTATTATAATCACTGGTTTCCCTCCCCATCATGACAAGATCGTATTCTCCATTCTTAATAACCTCATGGATCTGAGTGGCTACAAACAATGAATCACCTGGGTGGGCATTAACCCTAATGGCATCGTCCGCGCCAATCGCAAGCGCCTTACGGATTGTTGGTTCGGTTTCTGCCTTACCGACATTAAGTGCGGTTACCTTGGAACCTGGAATCTGTTCTTTTAACTCGACCGCTCTAGCCAGGGCAAAATCGTCATAAGGGCCAATAACAAACTGAACCCCCTGCTTATCAAGCTCTTTGTTGTCCGGAGAAAATTTGATCTTTGTGGTGGTATCCGGAACATGGCTTATACATACCAGAATATTCATAAATTCAAAAAATCAGGATTGTTTCTAAGGGCCGCAATTTAGTGATTATAGGCTATTTTTTGCATGGATAACAGGCAGAATCGGATAAGATTTCTCGAAAAGTCATTGGATAAAAACCCCGATGAGCCATTCACCAATTATGCTTTGGCAATGGAGTACAAATCCCTTGATCCGGGCCGCTCGATCGACCTACTTTCTGCATTGTTAGAAAAGGCTCCGGAATATCTTCCTACCTATTATACCCTAGCCCAACTGCTATTAGATTCCGACCAGGTCGAAAAGGCAAAGGCAATTCTTGGATCGGGAAGATCACATGCGATGAACCAACAGGACCATAAGACCTTGAGCGAGATAAACGATCTCCTCAGCAATCTCGAGTTTGAAGATTAGAAGGGGGCCTCGGAGTCATCTTCATCCGAGTTCTTTTTATTCACCTTACTAGGAATGGTTACTGATCCCTTGGAAAAACTTCCATAATTACCTTGGTTGAATCCGGAGTTGAATCCAAAGTCATTCCAGTCCACAAATTTGGTGTACTGCCCGATAAACCTGAGCTTGACGTCCGCCGTTGAACCATTCCTGTGCTTTGCAATGATCAACTCGGCAAGCCCTTCCAGGTCCCCCTCCTCATCCGCGTTGATATTGTAATATTCCGGCCGGTAGATGAAGGTAACAAGGTCGGCATCCTGCTCAATAGATCCAGATTCCCTAAGGTCTGATAGTTGAGGCCTTTTATCCCCTCCCCTGGTTTCTACGGCCCTACTTAATTGGGAAAGAGCGATCACAGGTATCTCAAGTTCTTTTGCGATGGTCTTAAGGGACCTCGAAATGGATGCGATCTCCTGTTCACGATTACCTCCCTTTTTACTGAGATCGGCAGTCATCAATTGCATATAATCAACTATGATAAGTCCGATATCATGCTGCTGCTTAAGCTTTCGACTCTTTGCCCTTAGTTCCAGGATACTTAGTCCTGGCGTATCGTCAATGAAGATCGGGGCATTGGCCAATTTCTTGGTCTTCTCCCAGAGTTGCTCTTCTTCGTAATCCTCGATCTTACCATTCCTAATTTTTTCGCTTGGCAGTTCAGCTTCGGCGGCAATCAACCTATTTACCAACTGAATAGATGACATCTCCAAAGAGAAGATCGCAGCAGGAACTTCATGGTCTATCGCGGCATTTCTCAAAGCTGACAATACAAAAGCTGTCTTACCCATTCCGGGACGGGCTGCAAGGATGATCAGATCGGATTTCTGCCATCCAGAGGTTACTCGGTCAAGTTCAGAAAATCCACTTGGAACACCGGTCAACCCATCTCCCTTGTCTTTCTTCTGATGGATCTCATCAATGGCCCTGGTCATCAGGTCTTTCACATTGGAGTAATCCTTCCTGACATTCCTATCTGATACCTCGAAGATCTGAGACCCTGCATGGTCAAGAAGCTCTAGAGCATCGGTGGTTTCTTCAAAAGCTGATTGTTGAACTTCAGAACTAATGGCTATCAGTTCCCTTTTGATCGCCATCTCAAGGATCACTCTCGCGTGGTATTCAATGTTTGCCGCAGAGTTAACCTTCTGGGTGAGTTCGGTCACGTAAAATGGCCCTCCAACTGTTTCAAGCTCTCCGCTCTTTTTCAGTTGATTGGTAACTGTAAGCATATCCACCGGTTGAGACTCCGAAAAAAGGGTTCTGATGGCGTTGTAGATCCTATTGTGAGCGTCCTTATAAAAACTTTCGGGCTGAAGGATCTCGATCACCTCTGTCAGAGCATCTTTTTCAAGCATCAAGGCACCAAGAACGGCTTGCTCAAGTTCTAAGGCCTGCGGTGGTAGTTTACCTAGTGAATGAAAAATAGATTCTCCGGATTTGCTGAGTTGCATTGATCGAGGAAAGGCGCTCTTTTTGTCTTCCATTTTACAAAGTAAGAAAGGCGGACTTAATTTTTAATGCACATAGTTCTAACATCTGATGTTAGTACAAACAACTTTTCCACTTTGAAGCCGTTGAGTGAAATTCTATCTTTGACGCCCCCGTTGTAAATGATTGAGAATCTAAATAAAGTTCATTTTATCGCGATCGGTGGAAGCGTAATGCACAACATCGCGATCAACCTTAGCGAACTCGGAATCGAGGTTACAGGATCGGATGATTCAATTTTTGATCCTGCTGCATCCAAGCTTAAAAAAGCCGGTCTATTCCCAGAGAAGATTGGATGGGATCCGGAAAAGATCAGCAAGGACATCGAAATGATAGTCCTGGGAATGCATGCCAGAAAGGACAACCCGGAGGTATTAAAAGCACAGGAGATCGGAGTTCCTATTTATTCTTTTCCCGAATTCATCAGGAAGTTCAGCAATGATAAGCAACGAATTGTGGTTGGAGGAAGCCATGGCAAGACCACCATTACATCCATGGTAATGCATGTGATGAAAGCTGCAGGCAAAAAATTTGATTATCTGGTTGGAGCAGATGTTGAAGGGTTTCCAATTTCAGTCCGTCTTAGTGGTGATGCACCAACAATCATTATTGAAGGCGATGAATACTTCTCTTCCGCTATCCAAAGCAAACCGAAATTCTTGATCTACGAGCACCACCTGGGGTTGATCTCCGGGATCAAGTGGGACCATATTAATGTCTTTCCAACAATTGAGGACTATGTAAGGGCCTTTGAGGATTTTGCCGACGCAACACCTAAGGGAGGCATCCTGATCTTTAATGAGGATGATGATATTGCCACGGTAATTGGTAGAAAAGAACGGGATGATGTGTTCCAGACAGAATATGGAATCCACCCTCACAAGATTGTAGATGGCAAGACCTTTTTGCTTACCAAGAATAAGGGAGAGGTCCCCCTGGAGATTTTTGGGGAGCACAACCTCAGCAACCTAAGTGCAGCAAAATCGATCTGCGATCAAATGGCAATCCCTGATGACGTCTTTTATAAGGCCATTTCAAGTTTTAAAGGAGCGAAAAAGAGGCTTGAACTAATAAAGGAGTCCAAGGGGCAATTCGTCTTTAAGGATTATGCCCACTCCCCTTCCAAACTCCAGGCAACGACCAAGGCGGTAAAGGAACAATTCTCCAATAAAAGGCTCATTGCCTGCATGGAACTTCATACATTCAGCAGTCTGGACAAGGAATTCCTTAACCAATATGAGCATAGTTTTGAGGCAGCTGACCTTCCTATCATTTTTCTTGATCCAGGAGTACTTGAAAGGAAGGGAGACGATAAACTGGATGCAGGATTTATTAAGAACTCTTTTGGAAGGCCAGATATAGAGGTCTTCACCGATACGAATTCCTTGAAAAACTATCTGCAGGAACAGGATTATACAAATTCGAATCTATTATTGATGAGTTCTGGAAATTTTGGAGGCATGAATCTCTTGGATCTTGCAAATTCAATAATGCCCTGAAATGGGAATCCCATTGCAAAAACCATTGGCATTTTTTGACCTGGAAACCACAGGCACCAATGTCATGAAGGATCGAATAATCCAGATCGCCATAGTAAAGGTGAAGCCCGATGGATCCGAAGAGCAGTATGATCAAATGGTGAACCCAGGGATCCCGATCCCTGAGGATTCATCCAGGATCCATGGCATTTACGATGATGACATAAAGGATAAACCTGGATTCAAGGATCTGGCAAGAGAAATACAATCCTTTCTTAAAGATTGTGATCTTGCAGGATATAACCATATCAAATTTGATATCCCCCTCCTGTTAGAGGAATTCAACAGAGCTGAAATAGAATTCTCTCTTCACAATCGCCGATTGGTGGATGCTCAGAGGCTCTTTTTCTTAATGGAACCCCGAAGCCTTTCAGCAGCCTATAGGTTCTATTGCCAAAAGGAACTTTCCAATGCCCACAATGCACTTGCTGATGTCCTTGCAACCAAGGAGATCCTTCAGGCACAGATCGAAAAATATCAAGGAAGAAGTCCTGAAGGATCAGATTTACCTCCGTTAAGCCCAAAAATTGAAGACCTTCACCAATACAGTTTTGGAAATATGGTTGACCTTGCAGGAAGGTTAAGCAGGGATACAGAGGGCGATCTGAATTTTAATTTTGGGAAGTATAAGGGGCAAAAGGTCAAGAAGGTGTTTGAAAGAGAGCCCCAATACTATGATTGGATAATGAAATCCGATTTTCCTGCAGATACCAAAAAGATCCTCACTCAGGAAAAGTTGAGTATGCGAAATTCTTAAGGGCCCGAACAGCAATCCAAAGAGTCCAGACCTCGATCAATAGAGGTTGAATCAGAAAGCAGGCCCTTATCTTTTAGGAAAAGTTCAACCTTATCCAAGCTATTGTTGTTCTGAAAGTGAACAGTAAGGGAACTCTTAGCAGTATCAATTCGGGCAAAGTACACGCCATCGATCTTCTCCATCTGCGATTCAAAATCGTCGGCACATTCTTTGCAAAATGTGGAAAGGAAAAGAGTTGAAGAATTGAGTTTCTTACATGAAAGTAATAGCATTGCCGGAAGCAGAACCACGAAGATATTTCCTTTTGAAACAATCATTGTAGGACAGTGAAGATCATTGGTATAGGGCGAAATTATGCAAAACATATAGAGGAATTGGGAAATAAACGCCCCGATGATCCGGTTGTATTTCTAATGCCTGATTCCGCGATATTGAGGAACAATGATTCCTTTTATTTTCCTGAATACTCGAAAGAGATTCACCATGAGATAGAGATAGTCATCAGGATAAACAAAGTGGGCAAAAACATTGAGGAAAAATTTGCCTCCACCTATTATAGCGATTTCTGCCTTGGGATTGATTTCACAGCGAGGGATCTCCAATCCAAATTCAAAAAAGAAGGTCTTCCCTGGACGTTAGCCAAAGGATTCAATGGTTCAGCACCTATTTCCCAATACTTCCCAATTGACAAATTTGGAGACATCAACGGCCTGGAGTTTTCTCTTAGGAAAAATGGGGAAATTGTTCAGGATGGAAATACCAAACACATGATATACTCGATCGATGCATTGGTCTCGTTTTGTTCGAAATACATGACTCTTAAAAAAGGAGATCTGATATTCACCGGAACACCGGAGGGAGTTGGGCCGGTTCAGATCGGAGACAGATTGGAGGGATTCATCAAAGACCAAAAGGTTCTGGATTTTGAGGTCAGGTAAGTTTCTACTTGCCGTGATCCCTTTTCTGGTGGGATCCAGTTTTCCTGAACTTAAGGATTCAAATTATTTCCAATTCCCCATCAACCCTGGAAAGACCAATTTCCTTGCCGGAACCATGGGTGAATTGAGAAGGGGCCATTTCCATGGTGGGATCGACGTAAAGACCGCCGGTGCCACAGGGCTCCCGATCTTTGCATCTGCTGAAGGATATATTTCAAGGGTGTCC
>JANQSY010000033.1 GCA_028279065.1 Cytophagales bacterium | reverse complement strand
AATAGATCGCGTAGCCATCCCCGGAGAGGCTGGCGTGGAAGCCCCCCAGGCCTACTGATCTTGGGCTAACATTGTTTTTCAAAAATGTCAGGGAAGATATCCCGGCTCTCTGGCCCCCAAGGTTTGGAAATAACTGGCCAAACCCTATCAGGGGCAGAAATATGAGGGGCAATATGATCTTCAATCCCTTCATCAAAAGGCAAACGCTATTCCAAGAAACAACTGTCTCAAAGCCCTGTATCTTGCTGGATCTTCCGGTGGAATTCCATTATTGGTTGGGTCAGGATAAACCGGATCCCTTTCATTCACAAGCAATGGATCCCCATATTCATAGGCTGTTCCTGTCACAGGGTTAATGATCTGGGCCATTCTGTTGTTCAGCAGATTCCGTACCTCAAAAGTGATGGACAATCTTGTGGTCTTGATGGGAATATCCTTAGTGATCTTTAGATCCATCCAGAACCAATTAGAACCGACCTCTTCAAAAGGTCTTGTAAAATCTGTTTCATACCTAACTCTTCCATTGGGTTCAACCCCGGTCTCTACAGCAGGAGTATAACGCAGCCCCGATTTGAAGTTAGCCGCCAGAAAGAGTTTCCAGTTGTTTAAACCGATGGGTCCTAAATGGGATTTCTCATCCCCAAGAAAAATAAATGAGGCCTTGAACTCTACAGGTCTATCCCAGGCCAGGTAATTCTCACGGGTTGCGTTAACAAAACCAACTGTATTGATCTGAAAGTCAGATTCCGCTGCTGTGTTGGATTTTCCGGTAGCGATCTGATATACAAACGAAGCATTTGCCCGGAACCACCTTGCTATCCTTTGGCCATAGGTCAGTTGTAGTCCGCGGATCCTTGCATAGTCCTGATTTATGAAGAAGGTCTTATCGACCAATCTACCTGTTTGGTCTTCGATCTGGATCCTTCTGGATACGATATAGTCAAACCTGTCGATATAAAATGCGGTAACGGTAAAAGCCAGATCCCTGGTAATCTGGGTTTTCAGACCAAATTCATAGGAAACCGAAACCTCAGGGTTGATGTCAGGATTGCCAAGGTTGGAAAGAAAGGAGCTGTTTTGATATTCCGGATCCAAGCCCTGGTAAACGAATCTTGGGTGGGCCAAGCGCATGGAATGGCCATAATTGAAATACAATACATTGTTTTCAGTCACCGGAAATGAAACATTCATTTTGGGAAGCAATCTTGCCTTCCACCTAAGGCCAAAAACCTCGACTGTATTTTCAAGATAGCTTTCCCGGACAGGATCAACTATCGGGGCATCGGGGTCTTCTACAGCATCGTCAACAAATGATCCCGGAGCCCAGTATTTCATCATTAATCCAAATGAGGCAATGATCCCCTTGTATTTGATCTCATCCTCAATAAACAGTGCCCCATCCCTGGGTTTCACATGCCAAACATCACTGGATGACCCGATTGAAATCAGGGGAGTGGAAACAGAATCATTGATCTCGATTGGAGCTCCTACCCAAGGCCTGGTCACATCGATCCACTGAAACTCCTGGAACTTTTGCTCAAAACCAAAGGTGAGGAAATTGATATTGCTTTTGGAGATCCTTTTGACCTTGGCCTTTATGGTATATTCTTCAACCCAATGGTCATGCCATAGAGTCGCTATTCCGCCGTTGTTTGAAAGGCCCGGGCCTGGCAAAACGAAGACGATTGAATCATCGGGATTGAAAAGCCCTATGGGGTTTGAAACTATCGAAGCCGGATCAAAAACCTGATCAACGGTTTCAGGCCTGAAATCCCTTCCATTAGCATCAGCTCTAAGGTTAACAAATAACCTTCCCAATGATGCCTCAAGCCTCCATCTTTCCTTAAAAACCTGCGAATAATTCAATACCGAAAGATTGGATTGATGTGCGTAAGTATTTGCGCGGTTAAGGTCGAGACTATAGTAATATTGGAACCCGGGTTGAACAATAGCGTCATTTCCGACTATCTGAAGTGACCTGGTGTTTTGGTTTATGGAAAGGCTATGTTGATTTAGAAAGCTGAATTTTGAATTCGGCTTAAAATGGTAGGTAACCTTAAAGGAATTGGTCCATCTGTTGGCCTGCCGAGGAGCCCAAGTTTCAGAATCGTCGATCAGGGAAGTATATAGCTGATTCGCCGTGGGCCCAAAGTAGTTGTCAGACATAAAGGCCTGGCCCGAGAGAAAATATCTAAGCTTTTTCTTGGTGCCGGGAACCGGCCCTCCAAGAGAGAGATCGAATATGTCCGTATTCCACTGGGTTTGATCATTGAATCCCAGATTATCCCGTTGCCATGAGCCATATAATCCAAACTTCTCTCCCCCCTCCTTGATCTGAGTAAGTATGATCCCGGAGACCGCATCACCAAATTCAGCCCCTGTGCCTCCGGTAACCACATTTACGTTTTCGATAGAGTTGGATGCTACCTGAACTCCTCCTCCCGTTCCGGCCAGGGGATCCTGTGCATTGAGGCCATCCACCCGGTAGGAGGTTTCATACACTCTTCCACCTCTTATCTGTATGCCATCAGGGTTCAATGAGACCCCTGGTTGGAGAGCCACAACCTCCTGGACATTCCGCATATTCATTTGCTGGATCTCATCAGCGCTTACCTTGGTTTCGCTCTTTCCTGATTCCAGATCGACAAGATTCTTTTCTCCAACGATGACAACCGCCTCCAGGGTGGTTCCGAGCTCATCGAGTTCTACATTCAATACTGTTTCCTCACCATCCTTGATCCGTATGCCATTGAAAACCTTTTCATTGAATCCCAGGTAGGTAACCCTGACGGTGTAATCTCCCGGTTTTACATTTTCAACCCGGTAATTCCCATTGAAGTCAACAGCCGCACCATCATACGTTCCCACCAGAAAGACATTCGCCCCAATCAATGCTTCTTTGTTCGATGCATCAACGACTCTTCCTTTCAGAACACCCTGTGCAAAACCAAGGTTGGATAGCAATAATGACGTTATGATCAAAAACCTTTTCACCAATTGAATTCTTCGTCAATAACCCTGTTCAACATGGTGCTGAGAGCATTATTATCCCCATTGAAAAGATGAAGTTCAATGGAGAAGAAAAAGAAGTTGGGATTACCATCGAGGTTTGAAAAATATGCTCCTACGTTATCCGGGCCATCCCAATTCCCGGTTGGTGTTGCAGGGGCTATGTAGAATTTGGATGCCTGGGGGTTTATATAAAATGGCCCGACATTAAGAATTGTACTTGAACAAACCAGAGAAGGATAATCCGAAATGTCTTGGTTCGAAGAGTCTGCCCACGCTATATCCCCCGTAAAATACCTTGCTTGATTGGTGCCGCTTCTTTCTTCAATGGAGTCCATAGGAGTCAGATTGAAAAGAGCTGAAGTATTCTCAAGATCTCCGGTGATATAGGTGGAGATCAGGATCTTTCCTCCTTCGTTGAGGTAGCCCACGACAGGAAACATACCGATTTCAAGGAGGGGTACTCCGGAGTTAAAGGTTTCCTGGCTGCCATACCAAAAAGACCTGTCATAGAGTTCCAGAAGAAGGAGGAAATTGAAATTCCAATAGCGGATATCCTCTGCAGCATCATTCTCCAAGAGATTGATGAAGTCAAACTGTCTCCCTTGGGAGTTAAAAGCATCAATGTAAACCTGACGAACCGAATTACCCAATGTGTGGGATTCCATCATCAGAAAGTCAGTGGTCTTCCTTTTAAGGAAAAAGATAGAGGAAGTATCGGGGTCACTTTCGGCCCCTGCCTTATCTCTCACCTTAACGTAAACGGTGTTCATTCCCTCCAAAACCAAACCCGGAAACTGTCCGCTCTCCTGTTCTTCAAAATTGACAGTATAGGTAGGTTCACTGGTAAAGCAAGAAAAAACCACAGCATTGATAGGGCCAGAAGCCGTTGGGTCTTCCGGTACAACCCGAATAGCATTAGCATTCCTCCCAAGAGCAACCCATGGCCCATCATTGAATTTGACGTAGGTCGAATCCAGGGTTTCGTCTCCGTCAAGGTCTGTCGTATTCCAGATCAGCGAAAAAACCGTATTCGTCGAATCTACAGGCTGAAAGTCGTCAAGGAAATCGATATCTGGCGGAGTATTCTTAATTGGGATCCTGAGGTAGGCCGGAGTTTCATCCACAAAGTCCATGTTATCGATAGCCCGAACATAGAGGTCTATATCGGCCGTATCGGTTCCTCCATCCAGGACAAATCGAAAGATCGTATCATATTCGGAGGTGAATGACCAGTTCTGTTGATCAAAGGAGATCTCAAAACCTTTGATATAGCCATCATTATCGGTCCCCGACCAAAACACAGCCACCACTGAGGTCAGCCGGTCTTCCCCAGTGAGTTCGATCTTATCAAGAAAGATGCTTGTATCAGGAAGATTGTTGGGCAGGGGCTCCCCCTTATCGCAACCCAATGATCCAGCAAAAGCGATCATTCCAATGATCCAAATGTGCCTGAATTTTCTCAACAGATTAAAAAGGCCCCGGACTAAGTCCGGGGCAGTTCATTTATCTTTTAATCAATCTGTGATACGAAGTTGAGGATCTGGAAGGATCAGAAATCAAAAGAATGTACTGTCCTGAAGGAAGGTCTCGAAGATCCATCTCTACCTCCCTATTATTGATGCTTCCGGAAGTGAGTTCCTGCCCGAGGATATCAACCAGCAAGTAGCTGGCTCCATGATCCGGTTTTTCGGCAAGACGGATCATTGTAAAACCAGAAGTAGGATTTGGAAAAACAGCAACCCCGTCTTGGGTTGAAGCTTGAAGCCCAACTATGGGTGGGTTTCCGTTATAGTCGCTGATATCTCCATTGTTCCTTGGAAGGAGTTTCCAGTTCCCGAAGGAATAATACATGATCCCAGTCAGATCATGGAATCTATCGCCCTGGGCTACTATCTGTTGGGGAACATTTACAACCAGATCGCTCCTTGAAGTGGTATAGGAAAAGTTATTCGATCCCTGGGATCTTCCAACAAGTACTCTTGAGCCTGTATTTGGGTCAAACTTGTCATGACCTGCCCTCCATTCTCCAAAATCACTTGGGTCATCGGCATTCGCGCTGGCTACGTACAAGGAGTCAGTTCCCACGCCATTGGGCACTAACCTGAGAAGCATACTTTCATATCCTTCCTCGGAGATACTGTAAGAGGTGAAAACATCGGGATCAGCATCCATTGGCTGAACATTTCCAACAGAGCCCAATACTGTGAAGTCGTTCGCGTCATCCAACACTATCCTGGTGACGCCAAAGTTCTCCTCGATCACCCCGGTAATCAGTACGGTATCTCCCCTGATCATGCTTGCATAATCGTTCGGGTTTATAGCACCCAGAGCCACCCAAATACCTCCATACATGGAAAAGGTCCTGTCTTGGATATATAAGGTCCCCAATGAGGCAGCCCCCTGAAAGGCGGATGCAGAAACGACTCCTCCGACGGTTACCGTTTCTCCTTTATATCCTGACTCTCCGTCAGAGTAAGGGGTATACTGGACATCTCGGATCGAAAGGGTCCCATTGTCCTTAACAAAGTAGAAGTGGGTTTTACTCGAAGGAGCTCCACCTGGAGAAGTGGTGGTATTCCCGTCATTATCATCCCCTTCGATATAATACTTAACCATGTCATTGTTGATCCCGGCTGGGATGGTTCCGGTGTATGTGCTTCCGGAAGGATTGCTCATCGTCACTTGAGTATAATTGGTGTTGGTTTCTCCAATGGCATAATACAATCTTGCCCCGGTAACAGACCCTCCATTATCTGTGATCGTTGCAGTGATCGTCACAGATTGACTTGAAGTAGGCACCTGAATGTCTCTAAAAACATTGAAAATTTTTGGTGCGGAAGCTCCATATACGTAGTGTGTTGTGTCAAATGGAGCAATGGCATAAGGAGGTGAAGTCCCAAAATTCCTTCCATCGATTATCCCTCTTAAGGTATCAAATACATCCCCTACACTGGGGGGAGTAAATGGAGGGTAAGGAATACAATTGGTGCAACTAACGGTGCTGGGTTGCTGGACCGTATAAGTATCATATACCTCAACCTCATTTCCACTTCCATCCTGTACTCTAAACCTAATGTCGGAGCTTGTTGCCTGTACCGAAACCACTGTAACATTCGTGAATTCCACAAACTGTCCCTCCCATGGTTCCCCGTCTACCGTAGCGGGATCAGCATTGGGGTTGGCAAAATCGGAAAGGTCAGAAGTGCTATGATAGGTAACCGCGCTTGAACCCAATACCTGGAATCCTGAATCAAGTGGATCCAATTGGTCTTCATTGCTAAAAGCATTCAAAACCCCTACGATCTCTACCGAATCCCCGGGTACGGCAAAAAGCATGTCCTGCGGAAATGTTGCATTTCCATTGTTCTTTCTGACATTTAATCCCGACCATGGTCCGTTTCCATCCTGGATCCAGATCCACCGACCGTTGGTAGAACTTGACACCCCTGATCCTGGAGGGGTCACCACAACTCCTCGCACCCTTACAGTGTCTCCGTATAAACTTGAAGTGTCTCGCCCTGCCAGGATATCACCATTAGACACCTGCTGTATCTGCTGAATTGTCACCAGGGGGTATTGAGCGTAACCCCATCCTATGGCAAGCAAGGTCAGAAGAAATGTTAAGTAGATTTTATTCATGATTTATTATTTAATAACTGTAAATGATCCTTTAAATGTTTTTCCGGAATCCAGGTCCTCAACGGAAAAAAGGTACATACCTCTTGCTATGATCTGTTGGTTTCTGGATAACAGGTCCCAGGAATGTTCTCCCCCGGAAAAGACCGTGTTTTCTGTGTCGGAATAAGTATTATACCAGCGGATATCTCCACCTGTATAGCTTTGATTATGAATGATCTCATCGATCAGGTCCCCCGCTGAAGAAAAAATCCGTATCACACAATTGCTTGGAAGGTTTGCAAAGGTGATCTTCTTGTCTTCAGCAAAAGAGCTGGACCCTTCCCATGATGCTCCTCCATAATATGGATTTGGATAAACAAAGGGTCCCTCCTCATCCATGTTCTCGTTAGGCGCCTTGCCGGGAAAAGCCCTGGCTAAATTGGACAGGGCGCTTGACTCCAGACTCGCAATGCCGCTTTCTTCATCCCCGCGGTCAAAGGCGGTAACCGCAATGCCATTCTGCCACCCGTTCTGTATATTGTCCAGAGTGTAGCGATAAAAATATTCGATGCTATCCCCCTCAAAGGTGGCCGGCTGCTCCAGGCGGATTGGGGCAAAGCCATTGTCATAGAAGATCTTGTTATCGGGAATGTCATAGGAAGCAAGAAGAGTGAGGTTAGATGTGATGTCAAGGCGTTCCTGTACATCAAAACCCAGAATAGTCTGATAGATTCTATATCCTTCAAAATCCTCTTCGCCAGAAATGGGATCCACTGAACTCTCAGCATTATCGGACCAGTAGATGTCTATGGCATTATCCCTGGGCTCCACCCTGGTAAAAGGAATATTGGGTGGGGTAGGAAGGATCCACCTGGTGATTTCACCATCGCCGTCGATATCCTCTCCGGGATCCAAAATTCCATTGCAATTGAGGTCCTCACCACAATATGCGGTCTGAGCCCAGTCGGAATTCTGTATCAATTGGGCCCTTTCTTCAGGAAGATCAAGGTTGGTGGTTGGGTCGCTGTTCTCATCCTTGACCATGGGCGCAAAGACCACCGCCATTGCAAATTGGATGGTGTCCCCGGGAGCAAAATCCCTGAAGGCGCCCACTGAGATCAAATTGGATCGATTGCCAGCCAACCTCAATTCTTCCCAGATCGATCTGTTTGGCTCTGATCCTCCGTTATAGTCTTTGCATTCCTGGGAAGATTTATCATCCCAACAAGGATTGTGGTTTAGCCCCTGGCTCATCTTGTTGTATCTCTTTTGTTCAGTATCAGGATAGGCATATAGGAGGCTTCCTGTATTGCGGAAGAACCAGGCCTGGTAATTGATCTTGAACGTTGAATCAAGGGAAGGGTGATGGTATCCTTCCTTATCTTCCGAACCCAGAAATTTCTCACCCAGATAGGAATCTGTAAAGCCCACATCCCCGGATGCATCAAAATCATAGGACATAAAGGATGAATCCAGATATCCGTTCCCACCCTGGGAATAGAAGATCGAGCCACCTGGAGGGGTTAGGTTGACATTCCTGACCACTCCGTTGACAAGGTAACCGATATAGACCGAGTCCAAAACATTTTGTCCACCATTTACGATGGTGAAATCCAGGGCCACGAAGAAATCCGCGAATGAAAAATTCCAATTGTAAGCTTCCATATGGACATCAATTCCGAGGGGGTTGTCGTGGTCTACGATCTGAATGTTGTTGGTGCCTGGAACCGTAATGTTCTTATCCGTAAAATCCGCTAGAAAGTCCTGTTGAGAAATCGCAAATGGGGAAAAATTAGCCGAGTTGAGAATATTGGACAGCTCGGTGATGCCCTCCCCAACCTCAGCCGTAAATTCAAACCCCGCGGCCCCCGTGCTATAACCACTTGGTGCATCAAGGTAGCCCGTGGTTACCGCGGTTACTCCGCCATTTATCTGGGCACCCACCCATAATCCCCCCTGAAAAGCATGCTCAACCCCGGAGTTAACCGGGTATTCAGCTGATGGGGCTCCTTTCAAATTGAAATCTCCCTTAAAGGCGTTTCCTACGCTGCCAAGGTTGTTTACGGTAAGACCTACATTGGAAACAGATGTAACTCTCTCCTCAAAAGATTGTCCTCTACCAATGAATGGTAAGACAATTAGAATAGCCAGTGAAATAATGCGCTGCAGGGCCATCAAGAGACAAAACTATCTAAAGCTAGTTCATCCAGTGTTAAGTAAAAATTATCTATTCAGGATTTTATGACTAACCATCGATCCGGACTTAGGATCTTCAACTATCAAAAGGCCCATTCCTTCAATTGGGGGCAATATTTGAGTGAGGGAATAGCGTCCGTTATCCAGAGTGCCTCCAGCTCTTTTTCTTCCAAGAAGATCCACATATTTAAATTTAACATAGAAGCCATTTTTGATAATCAAATCCTTTCCTTTCAATTCAAATCCTTCTACCCTGTCCATGGATCTGTTTGCCAGGCCATTGATGTAAGTTCCATCCACTTCCAGGTCCAGGATCACTGGCAGATGATCAGACATATCGTACAATGCCTGGATCACCCCAGAAGGGGCCGAGGTGTTATTGGGAGACAGCAGGCTGCTATTAAACCGGTTTCCATCCTGCCCTACCGCCCAATAGCTTCCGTCCATGTATTTAACTCCGGAAGAATCACCAAGGATATAGGAGGAAACAAGGATCTGATCGAAACGATCATCCATGCCACCACCCGAAGGGCACCCACCTGACGTGTGAGTGCTTTGCGTGTGAACATCAGCAAAGCCAGAACTATTATTCCAGGATCCCTGCCGATTGATGGGATCATAAAACCTATAATCCAGGTCTGATTCATCAACAAGCCTTTGATAGGCCGGCTCGTTGGCATTGTAGACATTCAGGTCGCCCATGAATACAAGGTTTCCTTTCAGGTTGTTTGACTTAATGGTTGACATGGCCGTTTGTACCATCGCATCCCTGGTCTGCTGATCACCGGACCCGTTTCCGGCTTTTAGATGAGCAAGGACAAAGCTTATGAAGCTGGTATCCGCTCCGCTTGCAAGTGCGACATCTTTGTAATACAAGGTGTAGATATTGATGTCCCGAATGGTAGAGGGTACTACGATCTCCTCATACATCTGAAGTTTTCGGGAATCATAGAATAACATATTAACAATCGACGAGACCGCCTGGTTGGAATAGGTGGCCTTTTTGTAATACGTCACAGAGTCGGTATTCAGCACATTGGCCAGTATCCTTGATCCATAAATGGTGTTCGAGGCCATTTCATTAACCCCGAGCACATCGGGTCTCACATAGTCTGTAATGGTTTTCAGGTAGCCATCTTTATCGCCGATATTGTTGTTATTTGTGGTGCAGAAAGTGGTGTAGTTCCCATAGTTCAATAGATTATATACCATTACCCTGAGGCTGTCCTGTCCCCACACAGAATTACCTAAACCAAGGAAAGCAAGTATAACAAGAAGGCCCTTTTTCAATTTCATTCCCTTAAAGTAATAATCCAAAGCCCAACAAAAGTAAGGGCTCCGTTAAGAAGCAAAAGTTCAAATCCAAATCTGTATTCCGGAACCCAATTATTGATCAAAACTTGAAAAAGATAGGTCAATAGTGGAGACAAGATCACGACAATTGGAACCAGTTTGTCTCTGATTTGATTTTTGGTCAGGATACCAAATGCGAACATCCCCAACAGGGGTCCATATGTATAGCCGGCAGCTTTAAATAGCGAACTGATCACGCTTTCATCCTGGATCAACCTGAAGAAAGAGATCAATAGAAAAAGACCGGCTGACATTCCGAGGTGAACCACTTTTCTGATCTTGATCTTCTGCTTTTCATCCTCTCTTTTTTCAAATCCTAGAAAATCAACACAAAAGGAGGTGGTCAATGAGGTCAGTGCGGAATCAGCGCTGGAATATGCAGCCGCCGTGATCCCAAGGAGAAATACCACGCCCAAAAACGCGGGGAAGTGGCTCAGTGCCAAAATGGGATACAGGTCATCCGTTCGAGCAGGGATGTCTATTCCCTGAGAGTAGGAGAAAAGGAAAAGGGATGCGCCAAGGATCAAAAAGAGAAAATTGACCGGAACCAAAATGGTACTGAACCAAAGCATATTTTTCCTTGATTCCTTGACGTTTCTGCAGGTTAAATTCTTTTGCATCATGTCCTGGTCCAGCCCGGTCATGGCCAATGCTATAAATGCTCCGGAAAAAAATTGTTTGAAGAAAAAGGTCGGGCTCTTCCAATCCCAGTCGAAGATCCTGACAAGACCGGCTTGCTCACCTTCCTTCCAAAACGATCCAAAATCAAGATCCAATTCTGAAAAAACGTAGAATAAAGTAAATCCCACCGCCAAGAGCATAGTAAGGGTTTGCAGAGTATCGGTAAAAACTATTGTTCTGATACCCCCGGAAAAGGTATAAAGCCAGATCAGGATAATCGTCATCAAAATGCTAACCCAAAAGGGCATTCCAACGGAATCCAGAAAGGCGATCTGTAAAACCCCGGCAACCAGATAGAGTCTGAATGAAGCCCCTATCAATCTTGACAACAAAAAGAACCCGGCGCCGGATTTATAGGAATAATGTCCAAATCGCTTTTCCAGGTATTGATATATGCTGAAAAGATTAAGCCTGTAGTAGATGGGAAGCAGGACAAAGGCTATCACCCAATACCCAGGTAGGTAGCCCAGCACCATTTGCATATAGGTGAATTGTGTGTTTTCAACCCAACCGGGAATTGAAATGAAAGTCACTCCCGATAGGGAGGCTCCAATCATTCCAAATGCCACCAGGTACCATGGCGAGCGCCGGTTCCCAACAAAAAATGTCTCTGAATCACCCTTGGACCTTGAAAAAAGGGAGATCAGGATAAGCAGGCCGAAGTAGGCCGAAATGACAATAATGGCAGTGGATGTGCTCACGGAAACTTGGAAAGGGCGAAATAGCTAAATTTGCAGAAATAATTGATCCGAATTCATGGCACCTTTGGAGGAAAAGGAAGCGCAAATAGAAGAAGTCACAACAGTTCGAGGTGAACGGGAACTCACCGTTTTCAACGATGATATCAATACCTTCGACCATGTGATAGATACACTGATCACAATCTGTGACCATTCCCCGGAACAAGCAGAGCAATGCACCTGGATCATCCATCATAGAGGCAAGTGTGCAGTCAAAATGGGCGAAGCAGAATACCTCAAGCCCATGCGCGATGCCATCTGCGATAGGGGCATTTCTGCAGAGGTCATTTAATGAACTTCCCCTCAAAACTGGTTGAAAATGCGGTGGAGGCCTTTTCCCGCCTTCCCGGAATTGGGAAAAAGACTGCTTTGCGCCTGGTCCTTTACCTATTGAAACAAGAGGAGTCCGTTTCGGAAGAGATCGCAGAAGCAATTCTAAAGCTGAGGAAGGAAACCAGGTACTGCACTAATTGCCATAACATCTCCGATTCCGAAATCTGCAATATTTGTAGTTCCACCGGAAGGGATAAAGGGTTGATCTGTGTGGTTCAGGACAGTCGCGATGTTCTGGCCATCGAAAGTACCGGACAATTCAATGGAGTCTATCACGTTCTGGGAGGTGTGATAGCTCCGATCGAAGGCATTGGACCTGAAGAGCTGAATATTGAATCATTGTTCAAAAGGATAGAAAAAGAAAAACCCAGAGAATTGGTTTTCGCTCTGAACAGTACCATGGAAGCCGATACCACCGCTTTCTATATTTCGAAAAAACTGCTCCCATCCGGGATCAAGATCAGCGCTATTGCAAGAGGCATTCCGGTTGGGGGTGAACTCGAGTATGCAGATGAACTGACCCTTTCCAGGAGCATTTCCCTTAGAACCCCATACAACCCTTCATAGGCTGGTGGCCGACCTGAGTATCATAATTGTAAGCTACCAGTGCAGAACGGTTTTGAGCATTTGCCTTGGAGCCTTAGAAGTTGCCACAAGAGGACTGGAAGTTGAAACGATTGTGGTTGACAATGCCTCCTCCGATGGAACCCGGGAACTTGTGGTAAAATCCTTTCCCAAGGTACGCTTGATCAAGAACGATCTGAATCTCGGGTTCTCGAAGGCCAATAACCAGGGCATTAAAGCGGCGGAATCTAAAAGAATACTGATCCTGAACCCGGATACGGTAGTTTTCAAATCAAGCCTTCTTAGCTGTATTGATCTTTTGAAAAAGAACCAGGATTGCGGAGCCCTGGGTATCCGAATGCTGGATGCAAGGGGTGGTTTCCTTCCTGAATCAAAAAGAGGGATCCCAACACCGTGGAGATCTTTTACAAAGCTTTCAGGAGTTTGGCGCTTAAGCCCGGGATCATCTTTCCTTTCTGGATATTATTCTGGAAATGTGATGGAGGACAAAAACGGCAAGGTGGAAATCCTTAGCGGGGCCTTTTTAATGTTGGATAAACAACGGGTTGGGGAGGCCCTCTTGTTTGATGAAGATTTCTTCATGTTTGGGGAAGACATCGACCTCTCTTATCGGATCCTGAAAAAAGGATTGAAGAATTTCTATTTGGGAAATGATTTCATCATCCATTTCAAGGGAGAGAGCAGCATAAAAAATTCCCCTGAATACCGGAAGAATTTTTACGGAGCCATGGAGCTTTTCAGGCAAAAACATTTTGGCCGGTCCGGATTGAGCGGACTCCAGAAATTCGGAATCGGACTATTTCAAAGCCTGGGGCAAAAATCAAAACCCTTCTCCGTTAACCCCGATGATCTATTGCCAACAGTTGTTGGAAAGTCATCTCAAATGAAGGCTCAAGCCGAAATGCTTTTTTCAGGCCGAGATGGAAAAGGAAGGAAGGTTCTGGTCCTTGACCCAAGATCAGATACCCTTCAGGAAGTCTTTAAGTCTGGGAAAATAAAAGAGTATGACCTGGCTGCCTTTTGGTCGGAGTTCAGCTCGGAGTTTTTTCTCAGCCCCGGAAAGGATTCCAAAGGCTTGGTCCTCTCTGCCACCTGATCACTCAAAAAGGTTTTCAAAATCTTCCTTGCTGAGGGATTTAAAGAAGCTTTCTTCGGTTTTTATTAGTGCATCGGCCAGGCCTTTTTTCTTCTCCTGCAATCTCATGATCTTCTCCTCGACCGTACCCTTGGTGATAAACCTATAGATAAATACATTCTCTTTTTGCCCTATGCGATGAGCCCGATCAATAGCCTGAGATTCAACCGCAGGATTCCACCAGGGATCAAGAAGGAACACATAATCCGCAGCTGTTAAGTTTAGCCCTGTTCCCCCCGCCTTTAGGGAGATCAGGAAGACCTTTACATTTTCATCTTCCTGGAATAGCTCAACCTGCCCCATTCTATTCTTGGTTCCCCCATCCAGGTAGGAATAGAGGACCTTTTCCTGGTCCAGAAATTCCCTGACTATTTTTAAATGCTTTACGAACTGACTGAAAACCAATATCTTATGCCCCTCTAGCAATGCGCTCATCAACATATGCTTGAGGGTTTTCATTTTTCCGGATTCCCCATCAAATTCCTCATCTACCATCCTGGGGTGGTTGGCAAGCTGTCTTAACTGGGAAAGGCCCTGGAGCAGCAAGATCTGGTATTGGCCTTTCTGAATGCTGGTCGATCCTTCCATCAATTTATTTCGGATCACGGATTTAACCTCCTCGTACTTGGACTCCTGCTCAGGGGTCATCATACAGTACTTCACATTCTCGATCTTGGAGGGAAGTTCCTTTGCAACCTGCTCCTTGGTTCGTCTTAAAATAAAGGGCTTGATTAGGTTGTTAAGCTTTTGTGTTTTCAGCTCATCTTGATTCCTTTCGATGGGAATCTGAAAGTTCTTCTTGAAAAATGATTCCACCCCCAACAAACCCGGGTTAACGAATGCCATTTGGGACCAAACATCCAGGGATGTGTTTTCCAAAGGCGTACCTGTCAATGTGAGCTTATGATCAGCGCTGAGCTGGATAACAGATTTGAAAATATTGGAATTAGGGTTTTTTATCGCCTGGGCCTCGTCCAGGATTGCGTAGTAAAATGGGAAGGAATTCAATATCTCGGTATCGATCCGGGCTGTCCCATAGGAGGTCAGGACCACATCATATTGCCTGAACAATTCAGGGTCTTTCTTTCGGTAGGTCCCTGTGTAATTCATGATCTTCAATTCAGGGGTGAATTTGTTTGCTTCTTTCCACCAGTTATATACCAATGAGGTGGGCATCACCATCAAGGAGGTGTTTCCGGGATTGCTTTCCTTGATCTGCTGAAGCAGGGCGAGTGTTTGAACAGTTTTTCCAAGTCCCATGTCATCGGCGAGGCAACCCCCCAAATTGTTCTCCTCCAAAAACCTAAGCCAATTATATCCTGACCGTTGGTAGCCCCGGAGCTCCCCAACAAATTCCTTTGGAAGCATATAATCCATCTCCAGATCCTGTTCCTTGAGCCTTTCCAGCTTCCTGTTGATAGACACGGTGGCCAGCTCTCCTGACTTTAGATCCATAACCATTCCGAGGTGGTGCTTTTGGATCTTGAGTGACTCCGAATTTTTTATGTCCTCAGAGAAATTGAATAGGTCTGAGTATTGGAGGAACCATTCACTGGGAATGATGGCTGTTTGGCCATTGGGTAATGGAAACTCGGATATCCCTTTGAGAATGTAAGGTCTTAGGTCACTGAATTTAAATTCAAATTCCCCAAAAACTATCCTTGCCTTAAGGTCAAACCAGTCTTCGCTTTCATTGATGGCAAGGTCTACACGGGATTCTCCTAAAAAGTACTTCTTCCTTTCCTCTTCTTCCTGGCAGACCGTGATCCCTGCTTCTTCCAGGTTTTCAATATTATGCCTTAGCCAGGTTTGGAATTCGGATTTTCCAATGCGCAATCGAAAAGCCTTGAGATCTAGGCCTAGTTTAATGACCTTGTCCTGGATAGCCTCTTCAAAATCGTAGTTTCTCTCGATCTTATGGAATACATAATGCCCATTGTCCTTGCTGATCTTGACCCTTTTCAATGGATCCTCAGATCCGGTAACTTTAAAATCACCATATTGAAAAGCCAGTTCAATAATGAAGTTTCCCTCAAGCCGCTCTCCTTTTTCCTCTGCTTCAAACAGTTGCCCGGTGTTTTCAGCAAAATCCGAGATCTTCAGTAAGGGTTTTGCCTCCGCTTTCTCCTTTATGATCTCCATTCCGTGAGCGATCACATTGAATGATGCTATCAATGGTCCAACAAAATTTTTGTAGTAATCTTCTTCGAGCTTCTCAGGAATAGCGATGAATCTCTTCTTGATAAAAGGAAGAAGCTTTTTACCATCCACGTTTTTCTCAAAGTGATAGATGGTGTTGTCCAACAACATCCATGCAGGGTTTGTGCAAAGTATTCTGGCCCCGTTCTGTCGAAACTCCAGTTTTTCCCCGTTGAACTTTATGGTGGGATAGTAATGTGTGTTGTCTTCATTCTTCCAAACATGGAAAAGGATGCTTGCTCCGTCCTGGGGCACATTCAATTCGGTGGATGTGGGCTCCCCGTCATTGCCCATTTCGAAGACCGATTTTCCGGGAAGCCTTTCCAATATTTCCGAACGCCGCTCCTCAAGGAATGAGTTAAGGGCCTTTTGAAGCGCTTCGTCGCCTTTTTCCTTGTGGAATACCTTTGGAAAGAACTCCATGGGCGGGATTCTTTTGTCAGCAAATCGCTTAATGACTACCTCTTGTTGTATGTCATCCATCAGGGCTATGAGCTCTAGGTCTTTCTGGTCGAGGCCCGAGGCAAATTCCTCAGCACTGTAGCTTGAAATATTTTGATGTTTTAGACTTAATCTACCCGCCTGATCAAGCTCAACAATGAAAGATTCAAACAAGAATCCCAGGTATTCATGCTGGTACAGGGAGTAAACGATTTTGAACGGATCCTGGGGAGAAATTCTCATGTTAACCCCCAAAAATAGTCATTGGGTTAAACCGACAATTTCTTTTTCAGGAAATTTTTATGGCATGGGTTTTGGAAATTTGCGAAGCCGAAAAAGCGGGGTTGAGAGAGGCCAATCCAGTGATTAGAAAGACTACGATTCCCGAAAGAACAAAGTCCATCGTTTCCATTTTGAGAGGATAAGCATCAGCCACAGCATTTTCTATTCCCATTGAAACCAGTCCGTGGTATTCCTGCATATATCCGAGACCAAAGCCGATCAGGAGTCCTACTATCACCCCTGTTCCTCCTATAAGGAATCCCTCCAAAAGAAAAATATTGAATACCAACTTCGGGCCAGCCCCCATTGCAGCCAACATCCCCAGATCTTGTTTCTTTTCGAGTGCCAGCATGGAAAGGGCGAAAAAGATATTAAAGCTAATTATGAGCAACAGAAAGAAGAAGGCAAGATTCACAAAGAGTTTTTCAATTCGTATGGCCCTGAAAAGAGCTATATGCTGCTCATCCCGTGTGCTCACCTTTAATTCAGGAGGCAGAAAGGCTTGGATCCTTTCTTTGATCAGGTTGGGATCCTGCCACTTCTCAAGGTATACCTCCATCGCGCTGACCTTATTTTCTATCCCGAATAACTCCTGTGCAAACCCTAAAGGAACCAGAACATAATTGTTGTCGAAATGCTCCTCAATTGCAAAGACCCCACAGGGGAGAACATTTTTCTGATTCATTGAATTCTCGGGGTTCAATCTAAGGTTCTTCAGGTTCTTTGGAAACAAAACCCGCATTGGGTAAAACTTCTCGTTGTATGGAATGCTCAGCTTGTACTGGACTCCTCTTCCGATCAATGCAAAATCAACCCCCTCAGAATTTAGGACGAGGTTTCCCTCCACCACCTTTTCATCTATCCTGGTAAATTCTTCGAAACCTTCTGCCACGCCCTTCAGGATCACCACCGAATTATTTTGCCGGTACTGCACCAGGGCGTTATCCTCCAATACGGGAACCAGGCCCTTCACCCCATCGAGATCTAGAATGTTTTCTTGATTTACCCTCCCTTCCTCAAAAACCCTCCCTTCCTTCAATTCAATTTTCAGGTCGGGATCAAAACTTGAAAAGAGTCCTCTGAGCAGATCTTCCAGGCCATTAAAAACCGAAAGAACTATGACCAGGGAGGCGGACCCAAGAGCAACCCCGGATAAGCCTATCCAGGAAAGTATGTTTATGAAGTTTTGTTTTTTCTTGGATAGAAAGTATTTCCTTGCCAGAAAAAAAGAGGTCCTCACTGCTGTTCTGGTTCGTCGGCGGGAGGAATATCCAAGGAGTCCAGGATCTTATTGATGTGCTGAGAATATTCAGCCGTTTCGTCATTGTGAAAATGGAATTCAGGGATCTTCCTCAGTGCCGACCTTAATCTCTTTCCTACAAAGCCTCTTACCCTGCCTTTGTTTTCCTCGGCTCTGTCCAGCATCTCTGCTTTTTTTTCAGAAGGCAAAAAACTCAGGTATATCCTTGCGATAGAAAGATCTGGGGACATTTTCACCCCCGTCACCGTGGCTAATACGTTGCCAAACATCCCGCGGCCCTGCCCCTGAAAAAAAGAAACCACCTCCTCTTTGATCAGCCTTCCTACTTTTTTTTGCCTTATTGATTCCATAGAAGGCAACAAATTAAATATTATTGAATTCAGATAAGGCCTTCCCGGAGATTTAATTCCATATGCTGTCACTTTTTAGGATCAACGACCCGTCACGAGCAATTTTCCTGCTTGGATTGGCAATTGTATTGAGGGTCCCTTTCCTGATCCCGGATCTGCCTGTGCTTCATGATCAGGCCCTGTGGATGGCCCTGGGGGAGGCCTTTAAGAACGGGACCAGGCTTTATTCAGAGATCTGGACCACAGAGCCTCCGGTATTTGCGTGGATAGAAAGCCTAATCATTTGGGTTTTTTCAAAATCCCAAACAGGGCAATTGATAGCAGGAGTAATTCTTGTTTGGATCTCGGCGGTAATCTTTAATTCCATACTAGCAGAAATTGAAGCTTTTCAGACCAAATCTTATGTCCCGGGAGCCATATTTGTCTTATTGGCTTCAGCCTCTTTTGAATATCTTATTATCTCTCCACAGCTGTTGGCAATGCCATTTCTCTTGGCTTCGCTAAAATTTCTTTTCCCGTTTCTCAGGGGAGAGCCAAGCCACGATAGATTATTCCTTTCGGGAATATTTTTTTCGGCCGCCACTGCCATTTACCTGCAAACGATCTATATCCTTCCGTTCTACTTGCTTTTTCTGCTTTTCGGAACAGGATCAAGGCCTAATATGATGATATGGTGGCTCGGTTCCTTTCTTTTCTTTTGGCTTACCCTGGGCTTTAACTACTGGTTGAAATCGGATTTCGGTCTTTTTGCTGATGCAATGCTCTTCGGTCTCAAAAGCTTTATTAGTTCTTCCTTCTGGGAGGTCCGAGCATATTTTGCGGTATTCGCGCCCATTCTTTTCTTATTGCTGATCGCGGTGTTCAACCTGGTTTTTAGGTACAGATTCCTGAACTACCATGTCAGGATCCAAAGGAGTTTCTTCGCTCTGGCTCTTTTTATCCTATTCTCCATGGTTTTTATCAGCCGACTCTCTTTCCTTTCTTTCTATTTCCTGATCATTCCAATAGCATATTTTCTTAGTCAGTATTTTCTGGAATTAAGGAAGTCAATGTGGAATGAGATTATTTTTTCGGGTTTGTTTCTCTTGAGTATCGGTTTAAATCTGGCACTTATCTCGGATTCAATAATCTTTTCCGGACTTCCAAAGGAGGCAAGATCATATTCATGGGAAGGGCCCGATTTCAAGAATAAAAAGGTTCTTGTCCTTGGGGAGGCGGCATATTTCCTAAGAGACAATCAGCTCTCGGGTCCTTTTTTGGATTGGGAATATTCTCAGAAAAGGATCGAAAAAATGGATGAAGTTCATTTCCATTCCATTCTCCGAGGTGTCATTGAGCGGGAATCCCCTGAAAGGATCATTGATCCCCAGGGTTTGTTTCAAAAACTGATAAAAAAAGATGTGGGGCTTGCAAAAAGCTACACCCGATATGGGAGCTCGAGCTATTTCAGAGAATAGGGTTTAGCAGGCTATCTTTCCAACCCGCCTTTCATGCCTTCCGCCCTCAAACTCTGTGGTTATAAATTCTTCAACTGCTTTTTTCGCGATATCCTCTCCAATGAACCTTGCCGGAAGGGCAAGAACATTGGCATTGTTATGAGATCGGCCAAGCTTGGCCAGTTCAGGGTCCCAGGCCAGGGCAGCCCTTATTCCTTCATGCTTGTTTGCAGCCATCGCGACTCCATTTCCAGAACCGCAAACCAGGATCCCAAGGTCCAGATGCTGCTTCTCGATCGCCTCAGCCAGAGGGTGGCTGAAATCGGGGTAGTCCACGCTCTCTTCTGAGTCCGTTCCAAAATCCCTGACGAAAAACCCTTTTTCCTCCAGGAATCCCTTAAGTTTTTCCTTCAATTCAAATCCTGCATGATCAGCCCCAAGACCGATGCGATTAAACTCACTCTTCATGATTTCTCTTTTTTACCAGGCCAGACACCAAAATGCTTATTTCATACAAGAACATCAATGGAAGTGCGATCAGAATTTGGGAGATCAGGTCCGGTGGGGTTATTATGGCAGAAACCACAAGAATGATCACTATCGCCATTTTTCTGAACGCCCTTAAAGTTCCGGGCCCGACCAGCCCGGCTTTTGAAAGGAAAAAAACCACCATGGGAAGCTGGAACATCAATCCACAGGAAAGAACCAACATGGTGACCGTCGAGACGTAGGATACGATATCGAATTCATTCCTAATACTCGGATCCAGGCTGTAGTTCGACAGAAAATTTATAGAGATGGGGCAAACAATGAAGTATCCAAACCCTATCCCCAATATGAACAAAAGTGTTACCCAAAAGACCGCCCCCCGGGAAGCTTTTTTCTCTGTAGGATATAGTCCTGGTTTAATGAACCTCCAGGTCTCCCAGAAAGCATACGGAAAAGCCAGCACAAACCCGATGACAAGGGAGGACAGAATGTGCATAGTGAACTGGCCGGTCATTTTTCGGCTTTGAATAATGAATGGCAGTTCATCAATGCAAAAAGCGGAGGTGCCAAAATACTCTCCAGCCTGGCAGAGCAGGCGGTAGGTTAAAAAATCAGCTTTTGATGGCCCAAGGATCACCACGCCGAACACTATGTCTTTCATAATGAAGGCCAGCGTCGCAAATACCCCAATGGAAATCAACGATCTTATTATATGCCATCTCAGGATCTCTAAATGATCCAAAAAGGGCATCTCCTGTTCTGGTCGGCTCATTACCAGTTAAAAAGAGGGTAACCCTCCATCCATTCATTTACTTCTTTTCTTACACTGCTGATCTCTGTTTCATCACCAAGATTCATCAGGACCCTGTCCATAAGGCCAAAGATCTTTTCCATATCGCTCTCAACCAGACCCCTGGTGGTGACCGCAGATGCCCCCAACCTCATTCCCGAGGTGACAAACGGAGATTTGTCATCAAATGGAACCATATTCTTGTTTATGGTTATATCTGCTTTGATCAAACCGTTTTCGGCTTCCTTTCCTGTCAGGTTTTTTGATCTCAGGTCGATCAAAATAAGGTGATTGTCTGTTCCACCTGAGATCACCTGATAACCATTTGCAACAAAGGCATTTCCAAGGGCTTGAGCATTTTTTTGTACCTGGATAATATATTTCTTGTAATCATCTGAGAGTGCCTCATCAAATGCAACGGCCTTGGATGCGATCACATGTTCAAGTGGGCCTCCCTGGGTTCCGGGGAATACCCCGCTATCCAAAATGGAAGACATTTTTCTCACCACGCCTTTCGGGGTCGTCATTCCCCAGGGGTTTTCAAAATCTTTTCCCATCATGATAACCCCACCTCTGGGTCCGCGTAGGGTTTTGTGGGTAGTGGTGGTAACCACATGACAGTGTTTTAGGGGATCATTCAATAGCCCTTTGGCAATCAGGCCCGCAGGATGCGAAATGTCTGCCAGCAGGATCGCCCCCACAGAATCAGCGATGGATCTGAGTTTTTCATAATCCCAATCCCTTGAATAAGCGGAAGCTCCACAGATGATCATTTTTGGCTTGTCCTGGCCGGCTTTTTCAGCAACCTTATCCCAATCGATGGTTCCTGTCTCCTTTTCGACCCCGTAGAAGGTTGGCTTGTACAGTTTTCCAGAAAAATTCACAGGGGAGCCGTGGGTAAGATGTCCTCCGTGTGCCAGGTCAAACCCAAGAATTATGTCTCCGGGCTTCAGGCAAGCCAACATGACTGCGGCATTGGCCTGGGCTCCCGAATGGGGTTGAACATTCGCCCATTCTGCCCCGAAAAGCTCTTTTAATCTATCAATTGCCAGGTTTTCTGTTTTGTCAACCTCTTCACAACCACCATAGTACCGTTTTCCTGGGAGGCCTTCGGCATATTTGTTGGTCATCACGGAACCCATAGCTTCCATGACCTGAGAAGAAACAAAATTTTCTGAAGCGATCAGTTCAAGACCACGGATCTGCCTTGTTTTTTCGCTTGCTATGATATCGAAGACCTTTTGATCTCTTTTCATTTCGTTCAAATTAAGGGGCAAACTTAACCCTCCCTTTTCAAAAAAATAAATGGGTCTGATCTATGTTGAGTGATCTTCAATGATCCTTTCCAGGATCTGTTCACCATTGGGGATTGACTTTGTGGCCCACTGGACCCTTTTTTCATTTTTTTCAGATGCCGAAAGCCCCCATTCCTGGGCCAGAGTATTGTTTCGGATTCTCTTTGAAAGTTCAAACAGAATGATCCCGGCTGCTACGGAAACATTAAGGCTTTCGGAAAAGCCATGCGTGGAAATATAGATCTCACGATCTGCAGACCTGATAACCTCTTCGGGCAGGCCATCGATCTCATTTCCAAATAAGAGTGCCGTTGGCCTTTTCGGTTCAAATTCATCCAGAGAAACGCCTTGTCCGCTGGAGGAGGTGGCCACAACATCATACCCTTGCTTTTTCAGGTTGTTCAAACAGCCGCCTTCGCCCAGCCATGAATCGAAAACCTCAAAATCAACCCATTTGTGAGAGCCTATGCTGATATTTCTTGCAGACTTTTTTCGAAATTCCGGATCCACGATTGATACCTGCTGAACCCCAAAGCTTTCCGCTGTCCTTATCAAAGCCCCGCTATTATGTTCCTTTTGAATATCATCAATTGCAAGTGTCAAGAACCTGGTCCGGGAATCCAACTTTTCCTTAATAAGAGCTTTGCGCTTTGGTGTCAAATATTCTGATAGCTTGCGATAAAGGAATTCCTGATCCAAACCTAAATTCTTGAATACCTCCACAAATAGATCTGGGCCCAACTGATATACGGATGCCAGGGTTTGCTGATCTCCTCAAGCTCTTCCCTGGTCGCCAAGTCGTTAAGCTCATAAACCCTTTGGGCCATATATCGAATTCCCAGGTCTCCAGGTGCAAGTACATTTTCCCTCCCAAGGCAAAAGATCAGGAACATGTGGGCAGTCCACTCCCCTATTCCTTTTACCTGAACCAATAGTTCCACGATCTCATCATCCTTCATCTTGTCCAGATTGTGGAGCTGTTTACGATTTTCAATGAAGAAATTTGCAAGAGAGTCCAGATAGCTGGATTTCTGTCTTGAGACACCGTATTCCCTCCATTTTTCTGTGCTTATCCCGATCCATTCTTCGGGTTGGTCAAATCCACCTCGAAAGTCTTTTACCTTTTGGATGGTTGAATCAGCTGATTTGGTGGAAACCTGTTGTGATAGTATGGACTCAACCAGGGCTTGGAATGGATTCTCGATCAAATCGAACTCCACTGGCCCTACCTTCTCAAGTATCTCGAAGATCTTAAGGTCATTTTTCGAGAAATGGTCTATCAGGTCTTCGTAATCAGTGCTTTTTAGGTTTTTCTGTTTCCCCATTCTTTTGGGCTGCTTTGAGCTGTTAATTTATCTAAATTTGATTAGCTCAAAATTTAAGCGGGAGTAGCTCAGTTGGTACCTGCCCGCCGCGAAGCGATGCAAAGGAGGTTGGCAGGCGGGGAGCATCAGCTTCCCAAGCTGAGGGCCGCCGGTTCGAACCCGGTCTTCCGCTCAACGGCCTTGGTTCGGTTTTTGCTTGAAATCAGGAAATACGCCTTTTTATGAAAAGAACATTACTCACCACTCCTTTCCTATTCCTCTTTATCCAATATTCCTTTGCCCAGGAAGCGGTCGACAAATCACTGGTAAACCCCATTTCTGCCAGGAACCAGATCGGGTTTAACATTGATATGTATTCTCCAACAGGTGAATTTGCCAGAATCCTGGATGGTGCGATCCCCACGGGGTTTGGAATCAATTACCTGAGGACAACTCAGTCCAGATGGGCTTTGGGGGTAGAATTGGGTGTGGCCATGTATTACAAGGCGGAGTATGATCTCATGACCCAAGACGGACCGGTCCCGGTTTATGAAGAGGATTGCTTCTGGCATGTTCGGGGTCTTGCCAGGTACAACCTCGTTCGAACCGAGTTTTTTTCAACATATACAGAGTTCCGACTTGGCTTTGATAATTTTTTCTCCGATGTCTCAGCTACAGTTGAGGTCGAAGAAGCAGGAACGATGGTGTCCCATGGCTGGTCTATGGTGGCAGGAGTTGGGCTGGGTGCTGATATCGGACTGGGGTTGATCTCCAGTTCTGGCGGGGTGGTCGACAACACTTATCTATCGATCCGGGCGGGGTATAATTTTGGTTCCCCCACGTACTTCAGGAGTGCAAAGGTTCCAAGTGGACAGGCTAATGACTTCAACAAATACCGATACCATAGTGAAATAAGCTACCTTGATGTCAATCTGGGTGTGGGTTGGAGGTTTTAGGTTGGAGTGAGGCTGCCAGTTCCCTTATTTTTTCTAATAATTTAATGATGGTGGCTCGATCAGTTCTTGGGTTCATTAGAGTTGACCGAAGCCAATCGTCTCCCTTGATCTGGGTCTTTACAAGGTAGAAAGTGCCATCCTCAACGACCTTATTCCTCAACATGCTCTGGTTTGAAATCCAGAATTCCCTGTCCTGCGCTTGTCCAATGAATCTATAAACAATGATGTTGGTTTCGGGCTCTATGGCAAGTTCAAAATCCGGGGCTCCAAGGACCAACTCTTCGAATTCCTTGGTGATATCCATCAGGTGATCGATGTGCTCCTCAAGAAAACCAGCTCCACGAATGGCTAATGAAGAGAATGCTTTCACGCCCATTATGTCCCTGGTACACTCAAGGGTTCTTTTTCCGATCTCAAAATCAAATTCGTTGAGGTCGTCTCTCCACAGATATTTTGCCTCTTGGTCAAACGCCAAATAGGAATCCTCTTTTTCCTTGAAGATCACAGCTGTTACTAACGAGGGTGTGTGGAGCAGTTTGTGAAAATCAAAGACCAGGCTATCGGCCATTTCAATTCCCTTCAGTCTGGATCTATGTTTTGGAGAAAAGATCATCGGGCCACCATGAGCTGCATCCACATGAAGCCAGATCTTTTTTTCTTGGGCGAACCCAGCCAATTCTTCAACATCATCAAAGGTTCCCAGTGAGGTTGAGCAACTATTTGCAACAACCCCAATAACCTTTTTACCTGCGTTCACCGCTTTTGTGTAAGCTTCTTGAAGGCCCGCGGGGTCTATCTTGTGTCCGCTGCAGGATACTGAAACAAGGCCCCTTTCTCCCCAACCCATAATCTTTGCCGCCCTCGCCACGCTATAGTGCGATTCTTCAGAAACCAGGATTGCAAAATCACTTCCTCCTTCATTCCAAGTTTTTCCGCCACTCATCCTTTGCCTCATTGCCAACATCGCGGTCAGGTTTCCAAGGCTTCCGCCGGAGGTCATTGCCCCTCCTCCGTTTTTCCATCCGAATTTTTCAGTGAGGAATTGTATTACTGCCTGCTCAAGGCTTACCCCAAACTGACCCATTTCCGAAACAGCCGTCCCGTTATTCAGAAAAGCGGTCGCCCAATCCAACAACATATTATCGGCATATGGTGGGGGAACCTGGTGGCCCATATATTTTGGATCGTGTAGATGGATAGAAGAACTGAAAAGTTCCTCTTGAACTCCACTTAAATCCATTGCGCTTCCTTCTCTTAGGATGTTTAGATACTTTTCTTTTATGATCTCCAGATCGGGATTGGAAAGGGTCTTTTCCTTTCCGGAGTGCATCTTTTTCATTTCATCCGAGATCAGATCGATCAGTTCCCTGCCTTTTGATCTGAATTCTTCCGGGTCGTTTATGCTTTCGAATCGGTTTTCCATCTAAACCTTTGTTTCTGATTTAATGGACGAAATATCCGAATTTTGGACTCCTGGAATATCAAGTTTTGGACAGAAAAAAGAAAATCTTCCTTTTCGTTTCCGCATTGTTTATTCTGGCTGTCATACTTCTCGCTTATGATATGTACAGAAGAACTACCCCACCTTGGGAAAAGAAAAAGGAAATATTAGAGAAATATGATTAAGAGCCTGTTATTATTCCTCTATTTTTGACACAAATACTTCTCAATGGAAGCTTTAGAAAGAAATGAGTTTTTGGCCTTCCTTTTCCTTTACGCGGCAGCCGCTGACCTAGTCCTGACCCAAAGCGAATTGGAACTGATATCTGAGAAGGTTGGGATGGAAAACCTTAAAAAGGCTAAGTCTATCCATGAGACTCTTTCGGACTATGAACAGATCCAATTGATCATGGCACACAAGGAGGAGCATTATCCCAACGAAGAGCAAAAGGCGTCCTTATTGGAGGAGCTTAGGAAGATCTTTCTTGCGGACAATAAGTTCTCTGTTCAGGAACAAAACATGATGCGCTCCCTGAACAAACTGATGTGATCAATTGATGCTATCTCCGCGCAATTGGCGGTATCTTCTTCTGGATTCTTCTGCATAAAAACTCCCCGGGTGGTCGAATAGTATGGTCTTATACACCTCCATGGCCTGATCCTTATCGTTGAGCTTCTCGTCCAAGATAAGTGCCTTATGAAACAGGGCATTATCCATTAATATGTCATCATAATAGTCCCTAATTATTCTATCAAGGTATGAGATCGCCCGATTGTATTCCCCCATTTTTTCCTCAATGAGGGCAAGCATGAAATAGGTTTCGTCCGTAAGGCTGTGCTTGGGATAGTTTTCGAGGAATCCTTCGAAACCATTTTTTGCCTGGGTATAGTGCTGGCTGAAATAAAGGAGGTCAAGAGATGCAAACTCTGTCAGGGCATCGTAAGAGGTATCAAGAGCAGAATTGTCTGAGATCAGCAGACTGAGGTCCAGGGCGTCGTTTGCAATTTGCCTTGTGGTTGCTCTTTTCAGTATATCCAGGTTGGCCTTTGCCAGATCAAAATCTCCGGAATAGTAATACACTTTTGCCAGTTTGAATTTTCCTTCATGACCCAGGGGTTGGTCTTTATATGATTTTTCCACTTGGGCATATAGGATCTTCGCCTCCCATGGCTCGCCTTTTAGCAGATAGATGTCTCCCATATCCAGTTTGCATTGACCTGAAAAGGACCTGGCTGACCTGGGAACAAGGAGAGCATCATCCAACAGGGTAATTGCCTCATCATATTCAGAAAGTTGAAAAGCATGCAGAAGAGCCATCCTTCTGTATGCTTCAGCTGCCCCTCTTCTTTTCCCTACCCGGCTTAGGTATGTCTGGTATTCTTTTATCACGATCCTGATCTGCGTCGTATCGACAGGAAAGGTGCTTGTGGCCAGTTCTTCCCGACATGTTATCTCCATTCTTTTTGCCTCCGGATAAAGTCCTGATGCCTCGTATTCCCTTGCCACATATCCGTACAATTCAATGGCAGCTTTGTATTCCTTATTATCATAAATGATCTCGCCAAGGTCCATGAGATCCTTTCCTTGAAGTTTCATCCTTTTATCAATCGATCTCGCCTGGACAAAAGCTGATTTAAAATCCTTTTTCTGGACATAGAACCACACCAGCAGCTTTGAAAAAACCACGGATCCGGGGTCCTTTTGTAGCTGACCGATAAGTTGGCTTTCCAGGTGAGTAGAAACTTCTTGGTCTGTTATATAATCCTGAAACTGATCCTCTACATATTTGAGGTACCCTGGGGCATAGAACAGAAGGTTTAACCCTTCATCTACCATTTTGAGCTTTTTACCAGAGAATTGGAACAGGGAGATCAGGTTTTGCGAGTAAATAGTGGGGCTTCCAAGCGTTTTTCTGGAATACAGAAATAACTCTTCTGCCATATCATATTCCTTCCTCTTCACCATATGCCGTGCAGAGGTTTCGGTCCAAAGCTGTTCGCTCCCAACATTGGAAAACAATTCCCCCCTCTCCTTGTCATATTTTTTCTTTTCCCCCTTTTGTCTATAAATCAGCATCAGGTCAATGCTGTACTCCCAGTTTAGGGGTTGCTCCTTTCGAAAGGATCGGAGCTTTTTTTCTGCCTTTTCATATTCGTTCAAGCCGATCAGGCATTGATAATAGTGGTCATAAATGGGCTGAACAGAATTCCCGGACTTAAGATACTTTTCATAATAAACCAGGGCTTTTTCGTAATCTCCTTTTTGATAATACTCCTCCCCCAATTCACGATTGGTATTTTGACCCATCATCATTGAAGGAATGATCAATGCAAGAAGAAAGAACAAGGTCTTTCTCCACAGTTCCATATGGTAATTAATGGTATTAATAATTAATAAATAAGTACTACTAATATTATAATAGTGTTGGAAAGTGGAAAAATTGGAAAAATAGTTCTTGCAAAATCCAAACGTTTTTAAAGCCTATATCTCTTTGCCTTATCAACAGCCAAAACCCCCAACTTGCTTTTGACAATCAGCGAATTAACACAGAAAGCGAAACATGGGGATAACATCAATTGGAAAAACTGAATTCCCTTCCGATGTTGATTTTCATTCTATAACGAATCGATAAGTAATTACTTATCAATAACCGGACCGGGTTAGGCCTCTTGTCTGACTTGACTTCTCATCTGTCAACAAGCAAAACCCCAGCTATCAACAATAGTTTCAGAATTCCACAACCTTATCCTGTTGGATCCAGTTCGCCTTTAGTTGAAGCTCTTCTTCGTAAAAAACAAAACCTTCGGGCTCAATCCCTTCTGTATAATTTCCTTTATCCCATTTTCCGTTACAGTTCTTATCGATCAAAGATCTGAGAATGTACTTTCCGGGATCCAGTCCTCGGAAAACAAATTTTTCAGGATTGTGTCTTCTTGCAACTACCTGATATTGAGAGTTTAATACCTCCAGAATGTAACATTCCTCTTCAGTATTGACCGTTCCTTCCAGCTGACCAAAGTTTTCTGGCTTTTTAGCGAAGAAATGAAATTTAGCCCCGGGCAACGTGTCACCCAGGACGCTTATAAAACTTCCCTTCGGGAAAATGAAGCCAAAATTGTTCACCCCCTTTTCCAGAGAAAAATACCAGGGGAAACCATGGAGTTCGTTAAAGTTCTTCTTGAACATCATTGTATCTTCATTGAGTATAAAAAGTGCGGAATCAAGATGATTAACTCTTGAGGGGATGGATGAAGATATTTGGATGCTGTCCCCCGTGTTCAGTTTGGAATTGTCTTTTAAGTCGCTTGTCAAGGCCTGCGCACCCTCATAAGGCTTGGCATCCTCGGTCAAATAGACATATATGGAGGAGTCGGATTCGATCCCGAGGCTGTCCGAAAAGGAGAACCCTATAAGGGTTGAGTCTTTTGTTTCGGGGAATAGAACCACGCTTTTCATTTGATCTGAAAAGGTGAAGGGAATTTCCGATTGATCTAGCTTAAAACCTTCGAGACCTTTCGTAAAGGAGACCTTAAAGTTGTTCTGTCCTGAGATGGTTCTCAGAACTGTCGGTTGGCTAAAGTCTTGATCAACAAGAAACAACTGAACAGGGATGGAATCGTTTGTAGCAGTAACCTTCGATGAAAGAAATGCCAGTTTTTCGGTCTTGGGCTCGAAAAGCTTGTTTTGGTTTTTATCTGAGAATCCGAAGATCACAAATTCCCTTTCCGGTAAGTTGAGGACCTGGAAGGCACCATTCTTTTCAGCTTTGGTATAATAGGTGGGCTTGTGCTTTGCCGGGTCCAAAGTGTCTGAATAATTGTACAGCCCCACAACCACATTCTTCTTTCCTGGCTTATTGTCTTCAGGATTCAGGATGTGCCCGATAACTTTTGCGGTATCAAGGATTGGGCCTGTGGAGAAAGCGAGTATTAGGTTTTCAGGGCTGTTTCTTTCAGTGACATCCCTTATTGCTTCACCAAAGTTGAAAGTATAGGTTGTGTTTTCCTTTAATGTGTCTATTAGGTTGATTATCAAAGATTTAGCTCTTACCCGCTCTTTATATTCGAATTCCGGATCAGGGGAAATGATCAGCTCCTGGCTAAGATTGCTCACATCGATGACCTCATCAAACACCAGCCGAATTTGCTTACCCCGATAGTTTGTGCTTTGATGTTTCGGTATTGCGATCGTTACCAAAGGCGGGTCTTTATCCTTGGGACCACCAGAAGGAGGTTTTTGACTAGCACATCCAGAGATAAGAATCTGGACCACCACGAAAACCATAAGAAGCCTGATCATTTTTTTAGGTAAACCATTAGTACCGAAAGGTCAGCTGGAGAAACGCCTGAGATTCTTGAAGCCTGCCCCAGGGTCTGAGGTCTTATTGAGTGTAGTTTTTCTCTGGCTTCATTTGAAAGTGAAACTAATTTTTGATAATCAAACCCTTCAGGCAGGGTTTTTTCCTCCATGTTCTGGAGCTTTTCAGCCATAAGTCTTTCCTTTTCAAGGTAAGTATCGTATTTGGTTAGTATCTCTGCCTGTTCTAGGGTGTCGATCTCTGCATTCTGTAAAAAGGTGTGTGAACTCTCGAGTTCCTTTTTCAGATCAGTCAGGCTTACTTCGGGTCTTTTGATCAATTTTTGAAAAGAGGACTTCTCCTTGATCTCAGATGTACCCAGGGAAGTAAGAATAGGGTTGGCTTGCTCTGGGTTGAGCTTTTCCTTCTTCAAGTTTGAAAGGAGTTTTTCAAGGTCTTCTTCCTTTTTATTTACCGTTTCCATTCTTTCTTTGTCGGCAAGGCCAAGCTCAAAAGACTTCTTGGTCAATCGCAGATCCGCGTTATCCTGCCTTAACAGCAAACGGTACTCTGCCCTTGAGGTAAACATCCGGTAGGGCTCATCCGTCCCTTTATGAACCAGGTCGTCAATTAGCACTCCTATGTATGCCTCAGACCTGTTCAATTTGAAAGATTCTTTATTATTCAGCTTTTGATGGGCATTTATCCCAGCCATTAATCCTTGGCAGGCAGCCTCCTCATACCCTGTTGTTCCGTTTATCTGGCCGGCAAAAAAAAGATTCTCGATCAACTTGGTCTCCATTGAAGTGCTCAGCTGTAATGGAGGAAAGTAGTCATATTCAATAGCATAACCAGGCCGGAACATTTTGGCTTTCTCAAAACCCTTGACCTTCCTTATAGCCTCAAACTGCACATCTTCGGGCAAGGATGTTGAAAATCCATTTACATAAACCTCTATGGTATTCCAGCCCTCAGGTTCAACGAAGATCTGGTGTCTTGGCCTTTCAGCAAACCGATCGATCTTATCCTCGATTGAGGGGCAATATCTTGGTCCTATTCCCTGGATCCGTCCATTGAACATGGGTGATTTGTCGAAACCGGTTCTCAGGATGTCATGAACCGCCTCATTTGTATATGTGATATGGCAGCTCCTTTGGTCCTTTACTGCGATAGTGTTTGAAAAGGAGAACTTTCCGGGTACGCTGTCTCCTTTTTGTTCTTCCATAACCCCGTAATCCAGGCTTCTCCCATCAACCCTTGGGGGTGTTCCGGTTTTCATACGTCCCGACTCAAAACCCAGTCGAACGAGATCTTCAGTAATTCCAACAGAAGCCCTCTCGCCTGCTCTACCCCCACCAAAGTTTTTTTCTCCTATGTGTATTACCCCATTCAGAAAGGTTCCGCTGGTGAGAATGACGGAATCTGCATTTATTTCAAGTCCCAGTGAAGTTTTTACCCCCAGGACCTTTCCATTTTTTTCCAATAATCCCACAGCCATATCTTGCCAGATATCAACATTTGGATTCGATTCAAGGGCTTCACGCCATTTTGTGGCAAACAAGGCCCTGTCGTTTTGAGTTCTTGGGCTCCACATTGCTGGTCCTTTTGATCTGTTCAACATCCTGAACTGAATGGTTGACAGATCACTAATGATGCCAGACATTCCACCCAAGGCGTCGATCTCTCTTAGTATTTGGCCTTTTGCCACCCCGCCCATAGCGGGATTGCAGGACATCTGTGCGATGGAGTTCATGTTCATGGTGATCAATAAAACCTTAGATCCAAGCTTTCCTGCAGCATAGGATGCTTCGCAGCCTGCATGGCCACCGCCAACCACGATTATGTTGTATTTATCGAACATGTTGATTGGTTCCACGTGGAACAGAACCAAAAAGTTCCACGTGGAACATTTATTAAGGACGCAAAAGTAAAAAGGAGTCCTCTTTTTGCCTCATTATCAACCTTTCCTCATCTCCACCGTCTGAATATCCCATTAGATGAAGGATTCCGTGGATAATTACTCTATCAAGCTCATCCATGAAAATAACTTCATGAGTTTGAGCATTTTCCTCTACCCTCTCAGTACTTATATAAAGGTCTCCTTCAATGACTCCCTTTTCTTCGCTTTGATCGAATGTTATGATGTCGGTGAAATAATCTCTACCCAGGTGTTTTTGGTTGATCTGCAACAAGTACTCGTCTGAACAGAAAATGATGTTAATGGACCCAGGGCGACGACCTTCTCTTTCAATACAATCGAAAATCCAGGATTCCAGGTTTTGTTGGGAGGGGTAGCTGTATGTAGAGTCCTCTTTAAAAAGAGAGGTTGAGGGTTTATCCATGAAAGTAGAAAACCAATTCCACCTTATTTCCAGGCGACTCAATGTTGACCTCGTCGGAGAGGTGTTTCATTAAGAAAATACCTCTTCCGGTGACTTTTTCGAGGTTTTCTGGAGCGGTTGGATCAGGAAGGTTGGCCATATCGAATCCGGGGCCCTCATCTTCCACTGTGAACTTCAGGCTCTGATCCATGACCTCGAGAGAGATTTTTACCAGCTTTTCTTTATCAGATTTATTGCCATGGACAATTGCATTGTTTACAGCCTCAGTCAAGGAGATTACGATGTTTCCATAGATCTCATCGGTGACCTTCAACCCATCCCTGGCATTATCAATGAAGCTTTCAACGATCCTTAGGTTCTCAAGTATGGAAGGGATCTCCAGACGAAAACTCCCCATTTCTTGTTTTTTAGCGCTGTCCTTGGTTAGGTTCACTGTTTATTCGTTCAAAATATTGGTTAACCTTTTCCTTAAAGTAAGGATTTAATTCCGGACTGATGGTCTTTAACAACTCGATCTGAGACTCTTTAGACCTTATATAGTCCTCTATTTCTGGCGGAACCCGCCTTTCCTGTTCCTGAGCAAGTTCTCCTTCCCTTTCCTCTTTTAACTCTCTTTCCCTATCGGCTTTCTCAGACTCAAGAAGCCTGGTTTCAATTTCTTCCTGCCTTTCAAGCAACTTCCTTGTCAACCTTTTGTGGACGAGGTCCCGCTCGGTATCCTCCATAAGCCCAGCCAGATCATCCAATTGTTTCTTCAAGTCTTTGTCGATCTGGTTCCCTCCTTCACCCATTTGCTGCATTTGCTCCCGGATCTGTTCTTGTTCCTGAGCCAGCTTGAGCAACTGTTCGGAAAGCTCCTGGCCTTGAGCGCCACCTTTTTTAAGGTCTCTGATCTTTTGATTCAGTTGTTTTTGCATCTGAGATAAGGATGGACTTGGTTTATTTCCATTCGGCTTACTGCACATTTGATCGCCTTGCATTTGATTGGCCATTTGTTCCTGAAGCTGCTCAAGAACATTGTCCAACATCAAT
This sequence comes from Cytophagales bacterium, assembly GCA_028279065.1. Taxonomy (GTDB): domain Bacteria; phylum Bacteroidota; class Bacteroidia; order Cytophagales; family CCMP332; genus JANQHS01. The sequence goes on along the minus strand of JANQSY010000033.1, from coordinate 6,922 downwards.
GCTAGGTTGTTTACGGATGTCATTACAAATTGTTGCCGGATAGTCGCCTTTCCCGGACGACGCTCCCGTATCAGACGAATGCTTTCGTCCATCTGATAGTTCATTTCTCCCATCTCCTTGGTAACGAATGATTCGATCTGGAAGAGCCTTGATGCAAGGGCATAAAGACTGTCCTCCACTTTTTGAGCATCATTTTGAAGCTCAAGCTGTTCCTGGCTGAGTTCTGTGTAGCGAGGGTCTGTTCTATGGACCTTTCGAAACTCGGTCATTATTCTCTCCTGCTCGAAAGACATAGTAATGAGATTCTCCAAAAGAGCCCTCAGGTTGTTTATATCCTCCGCAAGCATTTCCATTTCTGCACTTTCCTGAAACTCTTTCATACTTTGAGCCATGTCTTTCATTTTTTGGGAATTGCTTTTTTGAGATTTGCCCGCTTTGTTCTTTTGACCAGAATCAAGCATCTCCTTTGATTCCTCCATCTCCTCTTTCAGCTCTTCCATCGACTCTTCAAAACCTTCCTCTTCAATGTTTCTTGGGTTTTCCATATCCTGGTCCATTTGGCCAAGCTCTTTCATGTCTTCCTTTAGTTGCTCAAACTTATCGTTTATATCTTGCTGATTTTCAGACAGTTCCTCCTTGGACATTGAGCCATCTTTGGTCTCTTCCGAAAGGTTTTCCTGCTCTTCTGCAAGCTCCTCTAAGTCGTTTATTGCCTGATCCAGTTTTTGATCGAATTGCAATTGCTTGAATAACTCAATGGCCCGGTCAAGTTCCTTCTCATACTGGGAGTCTTTTCTTTCAAGTTCGGAAAGCTTCTTTTGGATCATGTCGTTATCAGCCTGCTTTTCCAGAAGGCTTTGTAGTTCCCGAAGGAGTTTCTTCGTCTTTTCATCCAGAACCTCCTCCATCAACTGTTCAAGTTGCCTTGATTTTTCCTGTACCTCTTCTTTTTGGTCCAGGTATTTTTCTTCCTGAGGGCGGATCTTGCTCAATTCTTCCTTTAGGTCTTCTATGTCTTTCTCAAGGTCCTTGTGTTTTTCCAAAAGATCTTCCAACCTCTTCTTGTCTTGCCAGTCAAGCTCCTTTTTGTTTTTGGTCTCGTCCTGAAACTCTTTGAGCTCTTTTTGAAGTTCCTGATATGAGTTTTTAGTAGAAGCTCCGGATTTTACAAACTCCTGCTTTCTTTGGTTTAGTTGGTCCACAATCTCCTTCTTGTTTGGCACGCCCAACACCATAATGGAGGACCTAGAGGTTTTTGGACCCTTAACCCCATCATTATCAGACACTTCTACAAAGTATTCCAGCTTCTCTCCCGCCGCCAAACCCAGCGGCTCTATATCCCAGTGTAGATAGTACTCCTGGTCAGGAATGGAGGGGCTAAAAGAAATTGATTCTGCGCCCGACCCCTTCACGGTTCCGTCCTCTGAGCGGACCCGATAAGCCACCCTCAACCTTGTAAACCCATAATCATCAGCAATCTCCCCCCCCAATACCACGAACCGATAAAGGCTGGTGTCCGCTATGGAGCGAAGATTAACCATCGGCATGCGATCTTCAATGATTTCTACACGGTTAACAAGGGGCTCCCTGTTCTTCCCATATTGATTGGAAAGGACAAATTCCAATTCCGCAGAAGCCAGGAATTCGCTAGTGAAGTTTGCGGTATTTTCCGCGGTCTGTATTTCTGATAATATAACACCACTGTCCCCCAAAACCGAAAGGCGGTCCGCGTATATTGTTTGAAAGGCCCAGGAAAGCTTGGTTCCTATTGGGACCCGAAAGGAGCCCATAGAGGAAAAGGAGCGATCTGCCCAACCGGTGTATTCCGGGAAATTGGCAACTATTGATGTCTCTGAAGCCGTGGGCCTATCATAGATATTGATCGTGCGCGAGTTTGAAAAAAAACCCTCAGCCTCAAACCTGATTGACATATCCGCTTGGGCCCTGGGAATGCTTGTCCTGTAGGAATCAAGGCCGATTTTTGCCATTTTTCTTTTGTTTCCATCCACCCAGATAAAAACAGATTTGGGAAGAACCTCACCACTGAACCCCAGGACAATAGGGATCTCTTCATTTCGAAATCCATAACCAGGGATCTCGCTCATATCAAATTTGAAGGGTGCCGGAGGAAAATATTCCTTATGAAAATTGATGAGCCTGGCGCCAGGATGGGTTATGAACTCGGGGCTAAAAAAGATCAGGAAAACAACGATCGAAAGGGGGATGGAAAAATATAGTGAGAGCCGTTTTTGCTCTCCCCAGCTAAGGTTTTCTTCAAAATTAATTCCCATCAACTCGGAAGATCTTTGATTGATCGCGGCCCCGACCAATGCATTTCCTTTTGGCGAAGACTCCAATAACTGAAGGGTGTTGATCAGCTTATCCCGGACATGGGGGTTTTGGCGACCAACCAATCTTGCAGCTTCATTGTTCCTCAATGGCCTATAAAGGCCCCACCATCTAACCAGGGGAATGCCAACCCAAAGACTGAAGAAGTATAATGAAGAAAGCAAATAGGAGAAAAACAGCAGGCCTTTTAGGGTCGGACTCATCCAAAACAGGCTTTCCAAGCCCAACAGGACAAGAAGAACCAGGGAAAACAAAATAGCCCAAGCAAGACCCCCTTTGGACACTTTTGTGAGAAAGAACTTCCTTCTGAAGCTGTTGATTTTTCCCTGAAGCTGTTGATTTGCTTCCATTTCAATATTCTGCCAAGCCCTCCGGAAGTTCAAAGTAAACCTCTCTGAAATCCCGGTATTGGATAGGGTTGATCTTTAAGTTTTTAACATATGGTTGTAATAACTGAAACCCCTCATCGTACCATAAAACTACTATCGGACAATCACGCATCAAAATCTGTTCCGCTTCTGAGAAGCAGGCCATCCTAATGCTGTCAACGAAAGAGTTTCGTGCTTTATTCAACCAGTTATCAAATTTTTTATTCCTGTACCTCCCAACATTGGGGAAAGAGATTTCGTTCTCATCAAGAGGAACGGAATTGGAGGCAAAAACATCCAAAAACTCAGTGACCGATGGAAAATCCGCTGCCCAGCCGATCCTGTAGAAATCGATTTCACCTTTTGACACACCTGAAACCAAGTCTGAAAAAGACAGGATCCGTATGCCAATTTCTAATCCTAAAGCCTCCTTTAGCTGTTTTCTAATTTCGTCGGCAACTGCAACATTGTTATTTCCTTTTGATGCAATGCAAAGGTCCAATACAGGTAATTCATCAATATTTACCCCTGAACGCTCCAGGTAGATCAATGCAGAATCTTGGTTGCCAACATATCCCCTGGTAGAATCATATCGATAGCTAGAAAAACCTGGCGGGACAAAGCCAGCTGTGCCCGGGGAATATGCCTGACCCTTAAGGGGGCCATCAACCAGGGAATTCTTGTTGATGGAGAAAGCGATCGCCTTTCGAAAATCTTCATTGGAAAATGGAGTTTTTTGAAGGTTAAACCCTAATATCTCTGTGGAGAGTTCTGGTGTTCTTATCAAATGGTAGTGGCTAAAACCGCGCCCTCCTTTGGTATATGAGTCTTTCAGGACCTCTGAAACATATTCATTGGGAAGAGAGTAGATCATATCCAAAGCCCCGGACCGAAACTTTGAGAGCTCCTCTTTCTTATCCATTATAAAGGAGATCGCCAGCCCATCCAGAAGTGGCAAATCAAGGCCGGTGTTGTTTTTCAAGTGGTATGAGGGGTTTTTCTCCAATAGGAGCAAACCTTCTTCCCATGAAGAGACCCTGAATGGCCCCGTACCCACCATATGTTTGTCAAGGCCATATCCATACTTATCCAAAGCTTCCTGGGGATATATGTAGGCAATGGTCTGACTTAAAAAAATGAATGGATCTCCGGAACCTTCTGCAAAGAAAAACGACACCTGATTCTCTCCTTGATATTTAACACCCTGAAAATCAACCACATTACCGCCAACCTTCTCTGATTCGAAGTATTCTTCAGCGCCGATCAGCACCCCGGCAAGTGGAGAGATTGACGTTCTGCGTTTGCTTGGGGATGCTAGTCGTGTAAAACAGGTTACTACATCATCAGCCCCGAGCCGCCGTCCAGTACCTTTTGGAAAACAGGGGTCATCGTGAAAAAAGACATCCTTTTTTAGCCACACCATAAGCTCCCTGGTGGATTCATCATAATTCCATTTTTCTGCAATACAGGGAATGGGCTCTAGATTGCCTGGGTCCAGCCTGAATAAACCCTCATAAACCTGGGATGCAATTCTGGCTGATACCACATCTGTAATCGAAGGAGGAAAAAGGCTACCAGGCTTCTCTGCTTCGTTTAATCTAAAAAGCCCTGAGCCGGAATAAGCCGTGCTTAATGGATCCCCTTCTTTTAAGGTGTCCGCATTTGTTTGATCTTCAGAGCAGGCCGCCAAAAGGATCAGGCAAAAAACTCCAAAATGAAGTATCCCCTTCATGGATCTGGTTTAAGTGACCTTTAAAAGTAAACTATAAATCCAATTCCAAAAGGGCGGGGCAGTGGTCTGAATGCTTTGCTTGAGGTAATATCTTCGCCCCTTTTAGGTCTGCTTCAAGGTCTTTTGTAGCCATATTATAGTCGATCCGCCAACCAAGATTCCTTGCCCGGGCGTTCATTCTAAAGCTCCACCATGTATAGTGATGGGGGTCAGGATTGAAATGACGGAATGTATCAATAAAACCCAAATCGATGAACTTTGTCATCCACTCACGCTCCTCAGGAAGAAACCCTGAGCTTTTGGCATTTGATTTAGGATTATGAATATCGATCTCCTTATGGCAAATATTGTAGTCCCCGGAGACGACCAACTTTGGGAATGCTTTTTTGAGGTCCTTTGTATAATCGTAGAAGTCGTCCAGCCAATCGAACTTGAAGTTTTGTCTATGATCACCGCTTGACCCGGAGGGCATATAGACACTCATAACAGAAACAGCATCATAGTCTACCCTCAAAACCCGGCCCTCTTCATCATACTTTGCAATTCCGCAGCCATATTCCACATGTTTTGGCTCCTTTTTTGACAGAATGGCCACCCCAGAATACCCCTTTTTGGCCGCCTCGTGCCAATAAACATGGTATCCGAGGGATTCAAAGAGGGACATTTCGTCTCTGACCTGCGCCAAATGAGCTTTGGTTTCCTGCATACACAACACATCCGGATCTGCAGCTTTTACCCAATCCCAGAGGCCTTTCTTTATGGCCGCCCTTACCCCATTTACATTATATGTTATTACCCTCATGTTTTATTTTTTGGAAATACTCAATTGCCAAGTCCTTTATCAGACCTTCCTGTTCGGCAAGTTCTACAAAAGGAAGACCTTTTTGCAACTCATAGTGCGGCCACCCCTCCTCATCCCTGCCGCGAAAAACGTAATATCCACGTTGAGCAAGAAGACTGCAGGTTCCAATATGGATTAGATCTTGTTTTTCTTCTTTTGAAAATGGCCTAAAACCCTTACCCAATTCCTGAACCCCAACTAGGTATAAAACCGACTTCAGATCCCGTGGGGGTTTCCCCATCAATTGATTCAAATATTTCTTTAGGCCTTCCCAGTCCATTTTAATGGATGCGAAATTCCTCATTTATCCGTAAATTATTGGAGTAAGACATGATCAATTTCAGTAAAGCCCTTTTATCCGACCTGGGGGCATTGATGTTCCCTGAAAATTGCTCCATTTGCCGGACACAATTGCTTGGAAATGAGAAGCATATATGTATCAATTGCCAAAAAACTCTAGATGGAAACGGAGTTGGGACCAACCTTGGCAGATTGATAAAAAACCGGTTGGCAGGAAGGATCCCGATTGATCATGCGATAAGCTTTCTCAAGTTTGAAAAGGGAGGATCGGTTCAAAGACTCTTGAATTCGATAAAATACAAAGGCAATAAGGATTTGGCGAGAGAGGTTACCTTGAGATTGGCGCTCAAAAAGCAAAAGGCTTTGAGAAAGCTTGATATTGATCTGATTTTACCCGTTCCATTGCATTTCAGGAAAGAAAAAATCAGGGGTTTCAACCAGAGCCGGGAGTTAGCATTAGGCATTTCCAGTGTTATTCGGGCTCCAGTAGGTTCCCAACTAAAAAGAGTAAGATTCACTCAAAGCCAGACCAAAAAAAGCAAGGCGGAAAGGTGGAACAACGTTGAGAATGCCTTTTTTGCCGAGGACCCCAAGAGCATTAAGGGTAAAAAAGTACTGCTAATTGATGATGTCTTCACCACGGGCGCCACCATTGAGGCTTGTGGGACAGAATTACTCAAGAATGGGATTTTGACTTTATCGGTGGTAACATTGGCAGTTGCAGATCATTGATAGCCGGGTCCTGTCCGGTTAAAGTTGGATTGTTTAGCCTACCCTCTGAACCCATTGTTTCAAGGTTGAGTACCCCTCTTGGGCAAACCGCAGAGCAAATTCCGCAGCCGACACAAGAGGAACGAACAATATTTTGACCTCGCTGCGCATACCATCGCACATCAATACCCATTTCACAATATGTAGAGCAATTTCCACAAGAAATACACTGCCCACCATTTGTGGTAATACGAAATCTCGACTTAAATCTTTGAACCATTCCCAAGTAGGCCGCCAATGGACATCCAAATCTGCACCAGACCCGATTTCCCATTAGTGGATAAAAGCCCGTTCCCACAACTCCGGCAAAACCAGCTCCTATCCAAGCCCCATAAACCTCCCGCAGCTTGAAAGAATTCAATCCAAACAGTTCAGGCTGCCCGGTGAAATAGGTGTAAAGAACCAAACCTGTCATAACAACTGCGAAGACCATCACTCCATGGATCAAATACCTTTCGACTTTCCAGGCCTTCAAGGACTTATCCGATAAATGCCTAAATGGATCGCCCGCGGTTTCTGCTAACCCCCCGCAACCACAGACCCAGGAGCAGTACCACCTTT
>JANQSY010000013.1 GCA_028279065.1 Cytophagales bacterium | reverse complement strand
TGTTCAGACTTCAAATCAAACTAACCTAGGATAAATCAAGTGAATTCTCGGTTTTGAGTGAGAGGGGAAAACTGGAGTACTCGGAGAAAAATATTCTCGAAGCAGAGTCGAGAACCGACGAACTCAATCCACACACATCGTCGAGGCCGGGAATCGAATCCAGACAACAGTAATGGAAGGCGAGTGCTCTCACCTTTACCTTGTTTCATGAGGACCATTTTTCTGTCTGACGTCGACTGAACATGTTAAATTTTTTTTTAAGGGAAACTTTGGTTATTCTTCTGGTCGATGGCTCGACAAAGTTGCCTTTAATCCAGCAGGAGGAACGACTGGGTTCGACTTTACAGAAACCAAGTTGCCAACGTATTGGAACACATCTTTCTCTGAGATTTGTCTCGGCATGAGAAGACCGGGGAGAAAGGACATCAGATTTGTTGTTATCCCCAAAAAGGCCGATTCCTTGCATTCGCTGATTGCAGACGGAAACTACCGTGCGACCTCTCTGGGCCGCGACAAATGGATAGGGCTGATGAGGGGATCCGATGGTCTACAAGTCAATTGCAAAAAAGGCTTTAATCCTTCTTGTACTTCTAGATCTCATCCTCGTCGCGTTAGAATCGGCATTTTGGGCAACAATGAAGCGGACTGTGGAACTTGTGACAGCGTACTGGGTTTTGGTTTAGATATAGCACGTTCCTGCGGGGACCAGAGTACTACCACAATGGGTTATATATTAGTCAAATAACTGAGCACACCACCTCGATCGAGCTGTTTGTAACCGTGTGGGTACGAGTTTTGATAATCCTTGTGTTTCCAGCTGCATGCGGACGAGGTTAATGGATACTACAATGCAAAATGACCCATCAGCCTCGTTTACAGCTCAAAACCTCTGGTGACTGTAATAACGGCTACTGATCTAATTACAAATGTAAGAATGACTAGCGCTGAGATTGTGAGGTGCTGGTCATTAATAATATCATGCCCCAAGTTTTTTACTATTTGCTCTGGCGAAGGGCTAACGCTCGAAACGCCAACTTTCTTACGTTCGTGCGTTGATAACTTGACTCTTTTTAACTTTATTTGATACTAAATTTTTGTGTTGTCGCGGAACCAGTGTGCTTTGAAACTAAACCCCTCGTGCGTGCATTTGAGCAGATGTTTGCAATTCAACATGCCCAACGCAGTGTAATTAATTTGAACAAGTTTTGTCCACTAAGTCGCTTCATGAAAAAGAGGATATTTTCGACCAGTTACATATCCTGCCATAGCTTCTAAAAATGTCCGCCCAATATTATTGTACTGGTTTTGAGCGGTAAGGCTCCAACCCGAGGTCTGACAGTGGGTCCTTAAGGCCATGGACTTAGGATTTTGTGGATTAAAACCCTTCACCATTTTAGCCCATAAAAGTCTTCCAGCTCTAAGTTTTGCTACCTCCATGAAGAAGTCCATCCCTATGGCCCAGAAAAATGAGATCCTGGGAGCAACCTTGTCAACAGGTAGGCCCTTATGCACTGCTGTTCTAAGGTATTCCAAGCCATCGGCAAGGGTGAATGCCAACTCGATATCAGCAGGCGCCCCTGCTTCGTGCATATGATATCCGGAGACAGAAATTGAATTGAACTTCGGCATCCTCGATGCCGTGAACTCAAAAATATCACCCACTATCCTCATCGATTCCTCGGGAGGATAGATGAAGGTATTTCGAACCATAAATTCCTTTAGGATATCATTTTGGATGGTTCCCGTGAGTTGTTCTGGTTTTACTCCTTGTTCCTCAGCAGCGACAATATAAAACGCCATGATTGGGATTACCGCCCCGTTCATGGTCATGGATACCGACATCTGGTCCAAGGGGATCCCTTGGAAGAGTATCTTCATGTCCTCCACAGTATCTATTGCTACTCCTGCCTTTCCGACATCTCCAAATACTCTTGGGTGGTCACTATCATAACCCCTATGGGTTGGAAGATCAAAGGCTACACTTAATCCCTTTTGGCCAGCGGCGATATTCCTACGATAAAATGCATTTGATTCCTCGGCTGTTGAAAATCCAGCATACTGCCTGATGGTCCATGGGCGGGAAGCATACATACTTGGATAAGGACCCTTCAGAAACGGAGGTTTTCCTGCGATAAAACCCAAGGTATCCAGTCCATGAAGGTCCTCCGGGGTATACTTCCTTTTCAATGCTATCCCTTCAGCTGTCTGAACGGTTTCCTCCGCACCTTCCTTCCCGGAGTCAACTTTCCTTTTCAATAAATCGGACAGTTCCAGTTTTGAGAGATCCACCATCCTAGATTTGGTTTAGTTTTTCATTCAAGGATAAAAGGCCCTCCCCTGGATCAAGGACAAAATCAGGTTGGAATCCCATTGATTTATCCTGAACTCCACCAAGAACACCAACACGCATTGTTCCAGCTTTTTCAAATTTTATTCCTGAAGGAGAATTTAATTCCCCCACAAGGATCAATGTGGAATACTCCTGTACTGAAGCTTCTGAGGGATTGTCTATCACCATCGGTTCTATGCCAATGGCAGAAACAAGGTTTGCTACAAGATTTGATTCAGAGAACCTGGAGGACTTATCTCCATACATCGCGATCCCAATAGGTGGTTTTTCAAAGTTTAAAATCTTGATCTTATCCAGTCCTTTCGAAATGGAAGGAACCTTGCTTAAATAGGTATTTATATAATGAAGGTCTTTCATGGGAAGCTTCTCTTTCCAATTGGGAAAAATGTTTTCCCCTATCCGCTTGCCAATACCCGAAAGATCCTTTCCAGATACTTTTTTTCTTTCAGCCAGATCGTCAATGAGGGACCTCCATTCATCTGAACTCATGGAGCCATCCTCAGAATTAAAATTCCGGACCATTTCCCATGTCCTTTGCGCAATTCGACCAGCGATCTCCTCCAAAGCGACGCTCCCCGACAAAGGCCCGGCTACCCTGTTCAACCTTCCCTCCCGTTTGAAGAGGCTGATCAGGTTTAAACTGGCCCATAACCCAAAATAATGATACGGGTCTCTCCTTTCATTATATGAAAAGGTATGGAGGGAATGGTATCCTGCCAGAAATCCGGAAATAACCTCGGACCCTTGCCTCAAAAGATTATTCTCAATATCAAAAAGCGACTGATGGTATCGGCTTGGAATAGTCTCTAGTTTGGGATGGCCTTTTCCCCCTAATTCCATTGATAAACCTTTGGATAAGGCAGACCAAGTCATCAATTTGGAAATGCCAATTGCTAGGTTTGGACCCGGTGAAATCCGGAAAGAAGTCTGGTCTAAAAACCAATCAAAGGATCGATCCATTTTTTCAGAAATATCCTTTCCATAGCACAAGCTTTCAAGAAGGATGGCCAGCTCTTCATAAGGCTCACATTTCCAGTCAAAAAGATTGTTCGAGTCCACCAAAATCGACTTTGATCCAGGAAATGATTTTTGCACTATTCCAAGCCATGATACAACATCTTCAATCGGCCCTCCTGTTAACATATGGGAAATAATGTCAGCACCAAGTAGTGAAACCTTCTCCTTGGGAAAGTCCGACTTTATCAGCTCCTCTAAAAATACCTTTGATTCCTTAATGGGAGTTCCGGCCAGTGAGAACAGCACCTGGCTTATTTGGGATGATCCGACACTGTCAAGGATCGGGGCTAAAACCTCACCATCGAAGGATCCTATCTCAAGACCCAATTGAGAAATTGATCTTTGCTTAAGATCCCGAAAAATTTCTGGGAGACTTGAAGGATCCGTTCCCTGTCCTATCCATATCCAGGGAACGACGTTTTGTGCCTGATTATCAATTAGTTGAATATCATCGACCAAGGTTTTCCCAAGCTGCGATGGAGAAGATCTTCCTTCAAAAAACAAAGGAGAAAACTTTAGGTTCCCTACCTTAAACTCCAGGCTTTCAATTGGTTTTCCTTTAAGGGAATCTTTTACCAGTTCTTCCCACTCGCTTAAGGTTGACCCTTCGAATTCAGTAAATAATCCCATATCCTCTTAAAGCACGGGAAAATAATAATGCTTGGATGAGTAAAAAAATGTAGAAGAAAGTATTTTTTTCTAAATTAAAATCAGTTTTAGAGAGAGACTCAACCTCGTTTGTTTTGTCCAATTTTTTCTTCATAAATTAAATTTAGTTTAGTTTGGATTTATTCGCTATTTATATAATTTTTCAAAGAAGTTTAAAATGCGAATCTCCCTAAAATCGATTCCAACTGAGAAACGAAAAAGTCAAGTATGAGAGCATTTTTTTTATCATTCTTTTTTTTCCAGCTTTGTCATCCGCCCAAAATTTTTTGGGCTGGTTTTACCAGGTTTTGAAAAGATTTAAACCAGGCTTTTAATGACAAAGAACGTACGGGTTATTTGGGAGAACTGCTTAAAAACGATCGGCGAGAAGGTCAGTGAGCAGAGTTTCAAAACCTGGTTCCAACCTGTCAGACCCGTAAACCTCGAAGATAGCACTCTCACTATAGAGGTACCTAGCCCTTACTTCTACGAATTCCTTGAAGAAAATTTTGCCGGATTGATGAAGGAAGCTCTGGACAAGGAACTTGGAAAAGACAGCAGCCTTGAGTATGCGGTGGTTGTAGATAAAGGTAGTTCTGGTGAAAAACCCGGGACAATCAATTTCCCTGCAGGGCAAAAAAATCAAAACTCATCAGGATTGGTTGGGTTTGGTCCCATGGATGCCAATAATTACAACTTCTATTTTGACAACCCACTCAATCCCAATTACAATTTCAAGAACTATGTTGAAGGTGATTGCAACAGGTTGGCCAGATCTGCTGGTTTAGCCGTTGCCGAAAGACCCGGATCAACTTCTTTCAACCCATTATTCGTTTATGGTGGCGTTGGCCTGGGCAAGACCCATCTTATTCAGGCGATCGGAAATCTGATCAGGAAAAATCACCCTACCAAAAGTGTTTTGTACGTCTCATCTGAGAAGTTCACCAATCAGTTCATTGATGCTTTAAGAAATAACAAGGTCCAGGAGTTCTCTTCTTACTATCTGAACCTTGATGTGCTTTTGCTCGACGACGTTCAGTTCATTGCCGGCAAGGAGAAGACTCAGGACATCTTTTTCCACATTTTTAACCAGCTCCACCAGACCGGCAAACAGATAGTTATGACCAGCGACTGCCCACCAAAAAGCCTGAAAGGCTTGCAGGAGAGATTGCTATCAAGATTTAAATGGGGTTTAACTGCAGACCTGAGGAACCCGGGATTTGAGACCCGTTCTTCTATCATTAAAAGGAAAATGGAGCAGGAAGGGACCAATATCCCAAACAACGTCCTGGAATACCTGGCCTACACGGTGGATACTAACGTAAGAGAATTGGAAGGTGTATTGGTCTCCCTTATTGGAGAAGCAACCCTTAACAGAAAAGAGATCGATCTGGAACTCGCAAAAGAGGCTCTGCAGAAGATCGTTCAGGATATCGAGACAGAAGTTGGCATCGATTATCTTCAAAAATATATCGCAGATTATTTCAAGGTTACACCAGATTCCCTGAGGGCAAAAACCAGAAAGAAAGAGATCGTTATCGCTCGTCAGGTTGCGATGTTTTTCGCAAAAGAATATACCAATCATTCCCTAAAGGTTATTGGATATCATTTTGGTGGTAGGGATCACAGCACGGTGATCCACGCCATCAATTCCGTAAACGATATGATCGATACGGATAAGAGGTTTGCAGAATCAATGAGAGAGATAGAAGCAAGCCTTAAAGTAAAAGCAAGCTAATTTTCATGATCCAGAAATTGGGGGTTTACTGCGGATCAAAGGCCGGAGAAAACTCTGAGCTCATTTCTACCATTCAAAGCTTGGGAGCCTTTTTGGCAGAGAAACGGATCTCTCTTGTCTACGGCGGTGGAAGTATCGGCCTGATGGGGGTCATTGCTGATGAGGTCCTTGAAAAGGGTGGTACCGTGATAGGAGTAATACCAAGATTCCTGGATGAAAGAGAGTTGGGACATAAGGGGGCCAATGAGCTGATCCTAGTTGATTCCATGCATGAAAGAAAGGAGAAAATGGCCCTTCTTGCGGATGGCTTTCTTATCCTTCCAGGAGCAATTGGAACCATGGATGAGTTTTTTGAGATCCTGACTTGGAAACAGCTGGGATTGCATAATAAACCTATAGCTGTTTTCAATTACAAGGGATATTACCAGCCCCTGCTTGAACAGCTTGAAATAATGGTCAAAAATGGTTTCATGGATAGGTCAATCTCCAAGCTGTTTGTGGTTTACGAAGACTTGGTTCTTTTTGAAGAAAACTTCCTAAGATCAAATGAATAAGTGTATTCTCGGTTTGATATTGCTGATCCTGTCTCAATTTGAGATCAAGGCCCAAGAGTATTCCATTCAAGGAGAGCAATCAAAGATTAGATGGACCGGTAGAAAGGTGACAGGAAACCATGTAGGATTCCTTCAGACAGGATCGGGATACATAAAACTTGAGGAAGACAAACTTGTCAATGGAAGAATCTCCATAGACATGAATTCTTTGACCTGTACAGACATCAAGGATGAGAAAAACAATGCAAAACTTGTTCGGCATTTAAAGAACCCTGATTTCTTCAGCGCAGACAGCTTTCCCACCTCCACCTTTGAAATCCAGGAAGCTACCAGCTCAGAAGGCTCCGCTTTTCTTATTAAGGGTATTCTTACCATCAAGGGTATTTCTAAACCCTATGAATTTAGGGTTAATCTTGAGAAGAAGGCTACAGATATAATAGTATCAGGAAAAATAACCGTGGACAGAACTTTGTTCAATATCAGATATAAGTCCTCCAGCTTCTTTGACGGCCTGGGCGATCGTATGATCTATGACGATTTCGATCTGGACCTTTACTTGGTTTTCAATTCCAAATCCTGATCAAAGCCAAGCATATCTTTCATGCGCAAACCTTTCAAGTTCCTCCCTGTGGTCGGGATGAGCAATGTTGATCAAAGCCTGAGCCCTTTGTCGCATGGTTTTTCCCCAAATGTCGGCGATCCCATATTCGGTTACCACATAATGGACGTGGGCCCTGGTTGTGACAACTCCTGCACCCTGTTTCAAATACTTTGCGATCCTTGACTCGCCTCTTTTGGTGGTTGATGGCAAGGCGATAATCGGTTTTCCCCCTTCGGAAAGTTGAGCACCCCGAATAAAGTCCATTTGACCGCCTACTCCAGAATAGTACCTGGATCCAATGGAATCGGAGCAAACCTGGCCTGTAAGATCAACTTCGATCGCACTATTAATTGCCGTCATTTTGTAATTCTGCCTGATCACCTGTACGTCATTAACATACTGGATATCAAGCATCCTTATCAAAGGATTATCATCTACAAAATCATACAGTTTTCTGGTACCCATCAGAAAGCCTGAAACGATCACCCCATGGTGTTTGGTTTTTTTGGAGCCATCGATCACACCTGATTCCACCAACTTCATTAAACCGTCAGAGAACATTTCGGTATGAACCCCAAGGTGTTTATGATGGATCAGCTTTTCAAGGGATGCATCAGGAACAGCTCCAATACCCATTTGAATGGTAGCTCCATCCTCTACCAGGGAAGCCACATGCTCCCCTATTTGCAACTCAATTTCACTCAAGGGTTTTACAGGTCTTTCCGGCAGGTCTTCCTCGTGGTCTACGAAAGAATCGAACTTGGAAATATGAATTAATCCATCACCATGTGACCTTGGCATTTTTGGATTGATCTGGGCGATCACATGCTCTGCAACCTCGATGGCAGCCTTTGTGGCATCCACGGAAATACCCAGGCTACAAAACCCATGGTTATCCGGAGGTGAAACCTGAACTAAGGCGACATTGATTGGCATTTTGCCCCTACGAAATAAGAGAGGAACCTCACTTAAAAAGATCGGAACATAGTCTGCTCGGCCTGAATTTATAGCTTCACGGACATTTGCGCCTATGAAAAGTGAAGTGACCCTAAAGGATTCCTTTAGCTCCTCAGCTGCATAAGGAGCCGGTCCTTCCGTATGCAAATGCACTACTTCCACATTTCTCAACTCTGAGCCTCGGTTTGCAAGTGCCTCGGTCAGGATCCTTGGAGCTGCAGCTGCGCTCTGAACGAATACTCTGTCGCCCGACTTAACGATCTCAACCGCTTCATCCGGGCTAACGGGTTTATACATTTATTTAATATGGTTTTTAAGATTTGTAAGAACGGATAACAAAATGTCCGCATCATCTTCATCCAGAACCTCTCCCGCATCGGCCAGGTTCTCAAGCGAATTGAAAATGGGACGGTAGTCTGTCGCATCATCCAATTCACCGAGCTGGTTGAATAAGGTTTGATAGCACTCTGTTATCATGACCTCAGGGCTTTCTTCTATTAGCTTTTTTAGAGGATCAATTATCGGGGAATCGGATAATTTTTCTGAAATAAACCGCTCCTCCGATTCATCTACTACCCCATCCATCATGATTATAGCATAGGCCAGTCTGGCAAATGCTTCTACGATCTCTTTCTTTAATTCACCCTGATCCATTCCGATGGTTGAAATTTAAATAATCAATTCCATGCCCTCAACAATCCAAGACAATAAGGTTCATAAAATTGAAATTATCCACATCGAATAGGCTATTATCTATAAGTTTCAAGGAGGGAATTACTGGAAGGAACAGAGAGTAAAACTTTATCAAGGGGCCTTTCATGTCAATTAATGGTGGTGGTAGGTTTTAAGGAGTGGTGAGAAAACGGTTGTTGGGCTTATCTAATGACCATTGCTTCTCCCCTTTATTCATCATTACACTCCAAGGCACAGGGCTAGAGGTAATCTTTTGCTTTGGCCACGATCTCCTCTTCAATCAGATTTTGATGAATTTATGCTATCTCTTCCACAAGAGAATTTTTGTCGGAACAAATTGCGTGATTTTTGTTCACCCTGATGATGGAATTTTTGGATCAACCAGATCTGATTTCTCTACCGAGAAGAGATCATTAAGCCCTTTGCTTCTTAGTTCGACCAATTATCCTCCACAGCTTTTATCCCTATCATGAAAAACCCATTAGAAAAAAATGATTGAGAAGGATCCTTTGGGAAAAATTCAGTTTTTAACCCTCCAACACTCTCTAACCTCAATTGCTTCCAAGGATATGTTCTTAGTTGGTCAATAACCCATTCTTGCATAGAGGGCTTTACCGAATCTGAGAGTATATAATTTGAACTAAGGGGAATAAAGGTAGCTACTATCGAATCACCACACAGGGTGTCCGTTCCAATGTAGGTTAAACTAATCGCTTGCATTGTCTGGAATTCAGCATTTGGGAAGGTAATTTCTGAAACAAATGGAACAATGCATCCTATATATCCAGTAAAGAGAAAATCAAAAAAGAATGTACTAAATTTTTCAAATTTTGGTACTCCATAGAAATTTTCATCTTGATGATAACTAAGTCTACCAGTAATACTCGCATCCTCTCCTTTTGCAAATTCTTCGGCGATATCAGTTATGCAAAAGCCATTATGTTTTTCTACTTTTATTTCTCTGCGATCAGAACTTTGATCACTTGACTGGGCAAATAAAAAGTTACTAAGTAAGCCGATTTGAAGAAAGATGAAAATTTTTATCCAAGTCATTCCTGCATCCGTTTTATATCGTAATACTTATATAAGTCACCTATCCCCTTCGAAAAAAATGTGTGAGGAATTGGGTATGATTTTGAGCTGAATGGAAAGAAAATAACAGTTTTTGAGGCAGTTCTTATAGTTAGTGACCTCCAATCTGATTCCAACAGCTTTACGATATTATCTAATTGAAAAAAGGAAGCACTATCTGATAAGAATTTAGTGGGAGAAACAATTGAAAAGTTACGTATTGTTGAATCACCACAAGCGGTATCTGTGGAAATACAAAACATTTCAACATCCTTTCCATTTCTAAGGGTAATACTTACAAATGATTCTGCCGGAACCCAGCAGCCAACATCACCATTGAATCCCAAACGCAGTCCAAAGAAAACCGTGTCATGACCAGACAGAATAGAAATTCCTGTATTTTCAGTGGAATAAAATATATAACCATCCAAAGTGAATCCCTCCTTGCTTTTTCCAAATCCGTATTTCGGTGGAGTGTTCATGGAATGAGGTTCTGGCAACCGACTTTCAAAGTTTGGAATTTCAAGAGAAAAGCTTGAATTGGAAAAGAAAAATAGAAGCAAGAAAACTGAGTACTTTTTCATAGTATTTTCGATGAATTACAGTTGTTTAGTACATGATATTTAGGGTCCCTTAAGAAATCATCTACCATTTATAACATCCTCATATAAATGGTCGACCTTTCCTACTAATGCCTCAGCCTCGTTTCCAGAATATACTTCAACACCCATTACGCTATAAAGGTTTTCTGACTTCCAACGTCGCCATTGAGCATAACCGCTTTGTAAACTTTCTTTGGAATATTCAAAGTTTTCAAGTAAATAAATGATAGCACTTAAATGACCTTTATAACTGGTGATATCAAGAATGCTTAGCGAATCGAAATTTTTATGGTATGGATCCAGCCCGGATTCTAACAAGTATTTGAGGGCTTCCAAATTTCTTGTTTTACCTGCCTTCTCTTGAATTGCATAAAAAGTTGCTATGTTACCCTTTTCATCAGTATAGAAAATGTCAATACCTAAAGATTCCAACAGTTTTATTGCTTCTGCATTTTGAGATCTAGCAGCATACATTAATAAATCCGGATCAATTTTGTTTTCAGCAATCCACCCAATTTTCCTAGAAAGAAAAAAGTCCAAGGCTTGTGTTCCACCTGAGCTAGCAGATAGATATATGGGTTTGGTACGGGTTATCTCTGGATAAACCAAAGGTAAACCTAATGAATCCAAGAGAATTAATGACTCTAAGGCATCAGAAGCAGCAGCAGGGAATACTGCAGTATAGTCCCACTGATTAGTTGAATGTTTATCAATACCCGTTTGAATTAAGTCGATTATAAGCTTAGGCAGATTCAAACTTGCCGCCAAATGAAGTGGAGGAAAGTCTATGTGACTTACGCTGTCTACATCAATTTGAGAATATTTCCTAACCAAATCTTTTACTTCCTTAGTATATGAATTCTTACTATTGCAATCAGGGATATCCTCACATTTCTCAATACCGGTTTCTCTCAAAAAATTAGAAACATAAATATATAATTCTACAAGCTCTGTGTTCTCCTCTTTTATTGCATCCTTATATCTTCTTAAGGCTCCATCCAAAGGGGTTTCATTCTTCAAATTATCAGGGGACAAACTCCAAACATTGCAATCGACATTAAACTCTCTAAAAAATAAATAAATGAAAGGAAAATTTATTTCGTCCAATGCATAATTTAATAAGTGAGGATGAATATAGTCTCCCGTCTCCCAATTAAGATCTCCTGAAAAACAGATAAGGTGATGTTTGTTTTTTTCCCATTGCTTACTAAATATCTCTTTTGATCCTGGATCTTTGGGATCTAGATCAAAAATTCCATAGAGGCAATCTAAATAACCCTCTTCAGTTACTAAATGCCTCACACTAAGAGATACTCTTTGGCATAACAGTTGTAGCATTTTTGTGTTTATTGAGTCTTGAGTTGGACTTTGGCAATTGGAGGTTAGTGGAAAGGGTACAGCTATGACAAGAAAAATAAGTCCTTTTGTTATATAACCTACGATTTGATTCATAGCTATCTATTTATCATTATATTCCTTTATTGCACTAAAACAATCGAATAATTTCCTTGCCTCTGTTTCATTTTCAATCCAAAACATTTCTCCATAAGTATTGGATTTTTTTCCATTACTGTAGTATATAATAGATTGCGTCCTAAACATTATTCTTAACGAAAATGCGTCTTTTTTAGGAGAATTATGGCAAGATGAACCTGTTGGTCCTGCATAGTTTAGTTCTACATAGTAGAGTCTCAATAAATTGTATTTGGTCTTAGAACAAAGAGTGTCTCTCTTCCAATATGTTTCCCCTTCCTGTTCCCTCAAAAAACTTTGATTTACGCAATTTCTAACATAAAGGAAATTGGCGTCCACCTTTGCCCCCACCCAGGTGGTACAGGAATAATCGTGCTGATCGGTGTTTGGCCCTTTTCGGTCTAGAAAGCGAGCATTGGTTTTTAGGTAAGTGAGGGCATCCTCCACTGAAGTGAATCCTGATTCATTCTTTTGGCATATTCCATTGTAAGATATCGCAAGCAGGACAAGTAGTTGCCCTGAGATACTAAAAAGTGATTGAAGTCTTGTCATGCTGGTAGACTGGCTCAAAATATAGAATATATGTTTCGAAAGAAAAAATACGTGAAAGGTCTATTGAGTTGCTTATTAAGCGATAGGATTGAATAAACAAAAAACCTGGAGATTCAATAGAAACTATTCTCAGAGCTGCTGGATTTAGATAATCCATTCCCTGTCCTCAACCATCATGGTAAATAAGGTCCGTAAAATTGAAATTCTCCACGTCGAAGAGCCCCTTATCGGTAAGTTTAAGAGAGGGAATAACTGGAAGGGACAGAAAGGATAAGGTCATCAGAGGGCTCTTCATGCTAACCCCTTTTTCTTTTAAGACCGCATTTAGTTTTTGATACTGATCTGAAACGATCCCAAGGTCCTTATCGGACATAATGCCTGCTACTGGAAGAGGAATAATGAGCTCTTTTCCATCGTCGATATATCCAATACCACCATTTGCTTCCTGAACCTTCTTTATTGCCCGGACTATGAGAGAATCATTTGTTCCAGCCGCAATAATATTATGGCAATCATGGGCGATCGACGAAAAAATTGCTCCCTTTTTCAACCCAAAACCTTTAACAAACCCTACCTGGGGCTCTGATTTTCCATATCGAGAAAGAACCACCAATTTCAAAATATCTTCCACAGGATCTGACTCAAGGTTTTCCGAATCCTCTTTAATTCTGTAAATGGATGTTCCGGTCACAAGTTGTTCATCTCGTGCCTCAATAACCTTCATGCTTTGCCCCCACTTAACATTCACTTGTAGATCTTTTTCTTCCATGGGATTGGAATAGAATTGATTGACCAACCTAACCGGCGGGAGTTCCAATTCCGATCTTGCATTTGAAAAGGCCATCTCACCATTTAGAAATACCGAATCTGGTTTCCAGCTTTGCAGATCTGAGCAAACAAAGAAATTCGCTTTGTCCCCCACCCTTGCATACCCACAATCCAGACTATAGTGCTCTACCGGAACCCTACAGGCGGCTCGTAAAACGTTCCAAACGGAATGCCCATCTTCAATTGCTCTTTTTACCAATAGATTGATATGGCCCCTTTGAAGTCCATCCGGATGGAGATCATCTGAACAGAACATTATCATCCCGGGGTACTCATCAATCAAGGGGTGAAGGGCTTCATAATTTTTTGCAGCGCTTCCCTCCCGTATAGACACCTTCATTCCCTGCGCGATCTTCTCCCTTCCTTCTTCTATAGAAATCGTCTCATGGTCGGTGCTGATCCCTCTGGATATATACTTGCTGAGATCTTTCCCCATCAGACCGGGTGCATGGCCATCTACGGGCTTACCGAGATCTTTTGCGGCCTTGATCTTTTGAAGGACTTCTGGATCTCCATTGATAGCGCCCGGAAAATTCATCATTTCGGACAGATATTTGATCTCCTCACTTTCAAGAAGTTTCCCTATGTCATTTGGGTCCAGCTTTGCTCCGGAGGTTTCGAATTCAGGGTTAGTTGCTGGAACACAGGAAGGAGCCCCAAAATAAAAATTGAAAGGAACGGAATTTCCCTCCTTTATCATGTATTCAACTCCCTCAACCCCTATGACGTTAGCGATTTCATGTGGGTCTGAAACCGTTGCGATCGTACCATGCGGGATAACTGCCTCTGCAAATCTGGAAGGTACCATCATGGAACTTTCAATATGAATATGGGAATCAATAAATCCAGGGACCATATACGGCAAAGAAAGATCTTCCGGAATCTGTTCTATCTTATTGATCAGGCCATTTCCTATCTCTACCCTTGCTGAAAAGATCTTTTCAGAATCGAGATCAAGATAGTTAATGCTTAACTCCATCACTCGGGTATGACAAGAATATGCCGGGTATTTATTGCTCCTCCTTTTTTGCCCAATACCTGTATGATATGGTATCCATATTGGCTTCTTACTGGCGCAGAGATCTCACCCACCTCAAGGTCATAGGCCGCATTCCAATATTCCTCCACCAAAGAACCAGGCATCATATATCCAATCTCCCCACCGTTTTGGGAGGATCCAGGATCCTGTGAAAACCGAGCAGCCATTTCGGCAAAATCAGATCCATTTACAATCATTTCCCGGATCATCTCACACTTTTTAAAAGCCAGTTCTTCGCTGAGATCTGAGTCCTGCGCCTGGCTAACCAGGGCTATCAAAAGGAACAAAAAAGTAAGGAATTTCTTCATCAGCGATTGATCTTATGAAATTGCTTTTCTGATATTTCAGTCCATGGCTTCATGATCTTTTTAAATTTTGAAATGGAATCAAAGACCTTTCTTGAGTTCTCATCGGATTCTATCAGTTCTTCCATGACCATTTGCTGATGATTTCTCAATTCTTCAATAACGGCTTTGGGAAATGGAAGGATCTCTACTGATCCGGCATCCTGGATCTTTTGAAGGTACTCAGCATTTCTGATCTCAAATTGACTCAATAGCCATAGGTTCAATCGATACAACCCGGAGGAAACGATCTCCCGCAGATCAATCGGAAGTTCGAGGAATTTTTCGCGGTTGACGAAACTTTCAAATGCAGTTCCGGGCTCATGCCAACCAGGATAATAGTAGTAATTAGCAACCTGATGGAACCCCATCAGGTAATCATGGTATGGACCAATCCATTCTGTAGCATCGATCACCCCCCTTTCAAGATTGGTATAGATCTCGCCTCCCGAAACCAGGACCGTGGTTCCTCCTGCCCTGGCCCAGACCTTACCTCCCAATCCCGGAATCCTCATTTTCAAACCCTCTATGTCTTCAGGGCTTTCGATTTTTTTATTGAACCAGCCCCCCATTTGAACCCCTGTATTTCCTGAGGTAAACGGAAGAAGATTAAAGGGCTCATAGATCTCCCTCCAAAGTTCTTCTCCGCCATAGGCCAAGAGCCATGTATTCATTTGTTGGGCATTAAGACCAAAAGGAACCGATGCAAAAAGCTGGGAGGCAGGGATCTTCCCAGCCCAATAGTAAGCCGCTGCATTTCCGATCTCAGCTATTCCTTCTTTTACCGCCTCAAAGGTTTCCAAGGCAGGGACGATCTCACCTCCACCAAAGACCCTGATCTTCAGCCTTCCTCCGGACATTTTTTCAACCCAATCCGAAAAGAGAGAACAACCCTCTCCAAGGATCGGAAAATTGGGAGGCCAGGTGGTGAACATTTTCCATGAAAACCTTTTTTGGAAATTAACCTCAGTCCCAAGGTCAATGCCTTTTTCCACCTCAAAGCAGGCAGCACCAACACCCAGTGCAAGACTGCCCAAAGCAGCCTGTGAAAAGAATTTTCTTCGGCTTTTCATAGGAAATTATGCCATTTTGTCATTTTTTCATAGTATTTTTCAAAAAATATGCCATATTGTCCTATTTCATTCATTTTTAACCCATGGTCCTATAATTGACGATCTCTGATCGGAGGGTAAAAAAATGAACTTAAAAGAATATACAATCAAGGCGCAGGAAGTATTATCCCTCGCTGCTCAATTTACGATTGAGGGAGGCCAACAAGTTATCGAAACAGGCCATCTTCTCAAAGCTCTTTTGCAGGAAGGCGAAAACATCAGCGATTATATCATAAAAAAATTGGGGGTTAACAGACAAGGTCTGGAGGCTGGACTCGAAGGGATCATCAATGGATATCCAAAAGTCTCAGGTGGGGAACCTCATATCTCAAAGGATTTGGCAAAAGTTCTTTCGGAGGCTAAAAGCTCTGCAAAGAACATGAAAGATGAGTTCATTTCAATTGAACATTTCTTTTTAGGTATTATTTCTATATCGGATCAGGTTGCCTCCCTCTTAAAGGATTCCGGATTCAATAAAAAAGAACTTGTTGCTGCAATTGAAGAGCTCAGAGGGGGCGAGAAGGTCACAGACCAAAACGCGGAGGGCAAGTATCAAGCGTTATCGAGGTATTCAAAAAATCTGAACGAAATGGCTGAGGCTGGCAAGATAGACCCTGTCATTGGGAGAGATGAGGAAATAAGAAGGGTGCTTCAGATCCTTTCGAGGAGGACGAAAAACAATCCAATCCTATTGGGCGAACCAGGCGTAGGTAAGACTGCGATAGTCGAAGGATTAGCCCAAAGGC
>JANQSY010000017.1 GCA_028279065.1 Cytophagales bacterium | reverse complement strand
AATGACACTTTCAGGGTCGCCATCGAGGACGGCGTGGTCAAATACTACCAAAATGGAAACCTGCTGTACATCTCTGCGGTTGCCCCAAGCCTGCCTCTGATCGCTGATGTTTCTCTGAACACCATCAATTCCACTCTTACCAATGCAGTGGCCGTTAATGGAAATACCGGGATGTTCACTACCCGCGTCACCAATGGTGGATCCAATCCAACCTTCCAGTGGTTTTTGAACGGGGCAGCTGTAGGTACCAATGATTCGACTTACACAAACACCTCCCTTTCCGATGGAGACACCGTTACCTGTAATGTCACCCTGGACCTGGGAGGATGCTCTCCGGCCAACAGCTACACCACACTGCCGGTCATCACAAGCAACGTGACTGAACTTTTTTTCGGAGAGATAGTAAATGAAAATGTCAATGGCGGTATTTCTGACCTTAACGCCTGGGAAGAAGTAGCCTGGACCGATTTACAGAATATTGAGGCCACGGGCAATGATATTCAGAAAATCCAGGGAGGAAATTCTTGGAATGGTGGGGCCGCTACATTGAATGAAACCCTGAATGAAGGGTTGATTCAAACGGTGGTCGATGAAACCAATACATCCAGAATGTTCGGACTAAGTTCATCAAATACAAACAGCAATTTTAACACCATTCAATTTGCTATTTTCCTTAGAAATGATGGTCTGGTTCAGGTATATGAGTCCGGCTCAAGTAGGGGCACATTTGGTACCTATTCTTCTGGAGATACCATGAAAGTGGCAATAACAAATAACCAGGTGGGTTATTATAGGGATCAAACTCTACTTTATACTTCTGCGGTCTCACCATCGGCGAGCATGATAGGAGATGTTTCAATAAATACCCAAGGAGGTACTCTCAGAGATGTCAACATGGTTCATTATGCCTCTAACACCTTCACCCTGACCCCAATAAATATGGGAGCCAATCCAGATGTGCAATGGCAATTAAACGGGGGGAATGTTGGTACGAATGACACCTTTTATGTTAATAACTCATTGTCTAATGGTGATGTGATCAACTGTATTGTTACACCAGACCTTGCTGGAGGATGCAATGCCTCTAATACATTTACTTCCAACCGGGTTACCATTACGGGACTGATCCTCCCTCTTCCTATTGACCTTATTCGCTTCGAACATTGGGTTAAGAAGGACAGAGTAAATTTTGAGTGGGAAACGAGCTCTGAGGAAAACTCGGACTATTTTGAACTCCAAAGGTCATCGGATGGAATCAAGTTTGAAACGATGGGCAAGATCCCATCTATTGGAAACAAGGAAGAAGGTCAGGTTTACAGGTACTCTGACCTAGATCCACTTTCCGGGGATTCCTACTACCGATTGATCCATTTTGATAAGGATCGGGAATCCACTTTTTCCAATATCCTTTATGTCAACTATGCTCCAGTCAAAAGTGAGTTACAACTATTTCCAAACCCTGCCCAAAATAAGTTCTTTCTTAGGGTAAACGGAACTGCGATTGTACAGGATATTGAGATCATGGATCTTGCAGGCCAACAGGTTGGCTATTCATTCTTAAGCCAGCAGAACCCTTTAGAAATAGAACTAGATCCCGGATACGCCGGTTACCTGGTGGTTAGAGTAATTACAGATCAAGGGATCTTTGTTGAAAGGGTATTGGTAAGGGGCTCAGAATAGAAAACCGAACCTAAAAGCTGCGATCCAAGATTCCCCATAGGCAACATCGGCCTCCAGAGTAATGGATTCAAATGGGGTCAACCAGATCCCCCCTCCATAACCGGTATGCCAGACATTGGAATCTTCACCGTCAACCCAGACTCTTCCGATATCATAAAACCCTACTATACCAAAATTGGCAGGAAAAAGGTAGGTCTTGAATCCAAAAAGTGTGATCCGAAGATCAGTATTGTTATAGAAGCTCCTTTCCCCATAAAATCTGGTCCTTCTATAACCCCGGAGGTTTGCTTCCTTCCCTGTACCCCCGATGGTATTGGCCTGGTAGAACTCGATATCATCTCCATCGGTCCACCCACCACCGGTTCTGTTTGACAGGGTAATTGTCCTTGGAGACCGGAAACTCAGGTAAAAGGAAAAGGATCCTTGCAATCTTGAATAATAGAATGCCTGCTCATCTGCAGGTTGCATGGATTTTCCTCTGAAAGTAAGATGGATCCCCTTTTTTGGAAAGATCTTGCTGTCTCTTGTGTCAATATCAAAACCAATTTGTATCCCGGCGAACTGCTTTTCTTCAAAGATCGTATCATTCCCAGTCTGGTTTGATAGATCCGTAATGAACCTGTCATCCTCTCTCCGGACCTCAATATTTTCATAAAGCGGACCTGCCAGGATTGATCCCAGGTCGGAAAAACGCTTCCTGATCATGGCAGAACCAAGGAAATTGTCAAATCTCACATAATAGTATCGGATCGAATTGTCCCTGTCATAAATGGACTCATTTCCAAAGCCAAAATAGTTTCTTGTGTAATTAGGACCCTCAAGACCTACATCCAACACCAGGTCAAGTGAACTGAACAAATGATTGAATTCACCTTCATATTGAAAATCAAATCCACCTGTCCTAAATGCCACAACTCCTCTGATAAAATGCCGGTTCTTAAACGGATCTTTCCGGAAGCCATGTGTTGTGATCAAAGCTCCTCCGCCTACATATATCCCATCATCCACGTTAAAAGCCGCCCACCCCAGTGGCATGGCAATGTTGTATTGAAAGGCGTTCCTGTTATAAACGTTTACGCCAGGCCGATTGGAAGTTCTATTCCTACCTTCCTTTCCAAGATCGATCTGATTTCCATCCTTGGTATCGTAAAAGATGGTCCTCTTGGATAGTCCCGAAACCCTCGATTCATCAATGATCTCATCTTCTCCTTCTCCTCCGATAACTCTCAATCTTATCCCCTTTTTTGCCTTCCCTTTAATCTCAAAACGGTCATCTCCATCCAGCCCGAATAGACGGATCTCCTTGGTCTCGTTTCTATGGAAGGTCCTTTGGTAGATACGTTGTTTCTGATTACCCTTTTTTGAGATCTTATATACTTCAAGATCAGTACTTCCATCCGATTTCCTTTCTACCTTGAAGAGTTCTTTTTTGTCCGACCCCAGAACATCTACTTCCCTGGCCAGAAATTCATAATGGCTGGTGGCCCATTCTTTTAAATAAGCCCTCCTGCTAATCAATTTGCCTTTGATCTCTTTCCCACAAACCTCATAAACAGGATCAGGCCATGTATTCAATGCCTCGGTAATTACCGAATCCGAAAGTGCTTTAGCATTGGCCATAGCAACCTCCTCCCAATCCTTCCTTTCCAGCTCATTCAGGAAGGATCGGTCAAACCATCTGGCATTGAACATAAATCCGGGGACGTTCTTCAGCTCATGGTAAAATCCCTGAAACTTCGGCAGAGCCCATTTCCTTGATGCGATCTTAGGAAGGAATCCTTCATTTAGGAAGAAGGCCTGATCGCGATCCCTTGGGATCGGCCTAAATATCTTGCCATGTTCACCCTTGAAAGTAGCCCAACGCCATTGATCATCATGTCGGTCCCAGTCACCTATCCACAGGTCAAAAAGCCGATTGCGGAGCACGAATTTTTGATCCACTTTGTGGTCATTATCCCCATGGATCTTCTTCAAAACCTTGGTGGTATTGATGATGTCCTTGGAAGATCCAAAGATCTCCGTATCGCTCCAGTCTCCTGCGGGCCTTTCCTCATAAAGAGCCAAAACCTTGGCAAAATCCTCTCTCTGGATCCCAAACTCCGGATCATCGGGAATGACCACTGGAATTGGATTGGTATGGTAGATCCCAACAGCGTCTGCCAGCTTTGGGATCACAAAAGCTCCATAAGGATGAGAAGCCGAGATCTGATCCTGAACTACATCCTGAGCAAAGGATCCCCTCAACATTGCAGGGATAGCCTTTGCAGGGTCCTTGTTGATAGACCTCAATACATACTGCTTTCCATCTCCAGCTTCCATTCTAAGGGACTTGGTCTGCATACCTCCTCCGCGTTTTAGGATCTGAAGACCTCCTTTTTCTTCCAGAAGGTCAAAGACCGGAAACTCGAGCTCTACAGCCCAAAGCTCTCTGTAATTATCTCCAAGTAACCATTTCTTAAAATTGGTGGTCAAATATTGATCCGAGGCGGGCCGTTTTTCTGTTTTTGGAATGGGCTTGTCACGTTGAGTTTGAATTCCCTTAAATGGAGCTTTCTCAAAAAGTGTTGAGCTGTATCCCTCTTCGATCTTCTGATTTTCAGAAACCAGAAGGATTTCAAGATCGACCCTTCCTGATTCTGCGAAATCCAATCTCATATATCCAACTTCAGATCTGCTGAAAGGGGAATTCTCCCTTTCCTTCACATAGGTTGTTTTGGAACCCGAACCACTGATAAGATAATGAACCCCATCTTCCTGAATGTATTCAAGGTTATGCTCATGACCTGCAGCGTAGATCGTATTGGGATAGCGCGAAAGCAGATCCGCAAAGGATTTTCTGAGAACCTGGTAGCGTGGATGGGCCAGATCCTGAATTGAACCAGCATACTTCCTGTAGGCTGGGTATAGCGAACCCACTATGGGCAGGGGAAGATATAGGTTTGGGGATGCATCGGTCAAGGGGAAGAGGTGCATTTTCAGATTAGATCTTCCTCCATGGATCCCATTGGAATAGACAGGATGATGGCCCGCAATGATCACCTTTCTTTCCTTGTTTTCCTTTAGAATCCCCTCTAGACGAGCATGAAGGTCCAGACCGGTTTTTATTTCGCAGTCGGAATCGATGCCGGGTTTTTCATTTTCATGAAGCAACCACTGAGTATCGATCAACACCAATAGGATATCGGTGGATATGTCAAGGGTAACGGGCCCAGGACAGCCTGAAGCAGGAAAAAGTACTTGTTCGCCCTTTGAAAGAGAATCAAGGAATCTTTCCTGACGTAGGACAGCCTGATATCCACCTCTCCTTCCTTTTTCCCAATCATGGTTCCCTGGAATTAATACTACTCTGCAACCACTCCTAAGGATGGGGGCTAACATTCCTGTCATGATCGATTCAGCCTCCTCCCGATCCTTGTTCCCAGGCTCGGGCATCCCTTTGGGGTATATGTTATCCCCAAGAAAAACCACAGTGGAATTCTTCGGATCTTCTTTTACCTGCTCAGCAATATTCCGGATAACCAACTTGCCACCTGGTGTTTTTTCACCTGCATCACCGATCAGGTACACCTTCTGCCCTTGACCATGGACATTAGCAATGGTAGCGAACACAATAGCAAGGAACAGAGAAAAGTAACGGTTCATTTAGCTCATTCCCGGGTTTTGGGTTTGTATTTGAAATGAAGAATGTTTCCATTCCCTCCTCTTCCTTCGTTGCTGATAAAAAGGTCCCCATCAGGAGAAAAGCATATTCCTTCAGGCTGCTTGAATTTTTTTCTTGGCAACTCTGCAAAGGTTATGATCTGACCTGATCGATCTAGCACCAGGAGAAATTCTCCCTCAGAAGAAATGACAAAAACAGTCTTTTCAAGGGGGTGCAACGCTATTCCAGAAATGCCATAACCGCCCCTCAGTTCATCTTCATGGGGTTTTAAGAAGTGATTTATTTCGGACCTGGGAATATTGAACAAATATTTGAGTTTAGGTTTTTCAGCTACCGGATCAATTCCATAAACCCCTTTTCCCTTGAAATCCTCGCCTTTAATTGAACCCTTACCCTTGGTACCAAGCAGTAAACGGTTCTCCTCGAAATCCAACCCAAGGGCTTCAATGTTGTTTTCGGCAGTGAAGGAGTTTTCTATCTCTTCCACAATTGCCGGTTCTGTTCCCTTGGGAATCACCTTGAAAAGCTTTCCTGAGCTTTTTACAACATAGTATTCGGAACCTATTCTTTCAATTCCTTCATAATCACCACTTTTCTTGAATTTGATCCTTTCCGTTACCTTGTCCTTTTTCAGGTCAAAACGATAAATGATGCCTTCTTCATCCTGAATACAAGCCAGCATATCTTCTCCGTCCCAGCTCAATCCGCTTATTTCCTCCAATTCAAATCCTAATACATGCTTTTGACCCTCTTGTACAAGATCATAGGGAAGTTCTTTACCCAGAAGCTTGGGAGAGGCCTTTTCACCCTCCACGCAGGAAAATAAAAAAAACAGGAATGGAAACAACAATGGGTACATATATCGTTTACTCTGGAAAACCATTTAGGTCCAAAAAGATTGCTTTAGCTAAATTTAGTCAACAAAACCTGCAATCTTTACCAGGGTCAATTTACTTCGATGAACGGAAATTCCATAAATCAGGAATTATTAAATGAGGCAGAAGCTTTTGCAAAGAAGTTTTACGAAGAAAAAATGCCTAAGGGACTCTTCTACCATAGCCTTGAACATACCTACCAGGTTGTGGAAGGGGCCAAATTGATCGGAGGACACTCAGATATCACTGAAGGGGAGCTCAACGAGGTGATCCTGGCAGCGTGGTTTCATGACCTGGGGTATTACAATGGACCCAAGGATCATGAAAAGGAAAGTAACGCCTTGCTTGTTGAATTCCTTCAGGACAGGAATATCGATCCCGCCTCAATCGAAAGAATGAAGAATTGCATTTTGGCAACTCAGATGCCCCCATCCCCAAAGACTCTTCAGGAAAAGGTGCTGGCTGATTCCGATCTACTTCACATAGGTTCAGAACTCTATGAAGAAAAGGCTGAGCAGATAAAAAAGGAATTTTCCAAGATCATGGAGAGGGAACTTAGCGAAGAGGAATGGTACGAGAAGAACATTGAATTTTTCCAAAATCATTCTTTCTACACCAAGTATGCCGAGGAGAATTTTTCTGAAGGGAAAATGCGAAACCTAAAAAAAGTTAAGAAGGCCCTTAAAAAGATTAAGAAAATGGAAGAACCCAAAAAGCAGGAGGCCATTGAAGCCCAAAAGAAGATCAAACCAGACCGGGGTCGGGAGACCATGTTCAGGATCACATCTCGGAATCACCTGGAACTGAGCAACATGGCAGACAACAAAGCGAATATCATGATCTCAGTGAATTCTATCATGCTCTCCCTGATCGTATCAATGCTGATCCGAAAGCTAGAAGGAGATCCATACCTGATCTTCCCTACCTTGATCCTTGTATCGGTTTGCCTATTGACCATCATTTTTGCGATCAGAGCTACCAGACCCAACATCTCCTCCGGAAAGTTTACCAAGGAGGATATCAGGCAGAAGAAGACCAACCTCCTTTTCTTTGGGAATTTTCATAGGGTCAGTCTGGATGACTTTGAATGGGGGATGCAGGAAATGATCAAAGACAGCGAATATCTCTATTCCTCGATGATCAAGGATATCTATTTTCTTGGTGTGATACTTGGGAAAAAGTATAGGAATCTTCGGATCGCCTATACCATTTTCATGTACGGATTTGTGGTCGCAATAATTTCTTACATCATTGCCTTTGTGAACTATGGTGTGCTTTAATCCCTGAGTTCACTTTCACATAGCTCCTTAAGCTTATTGATCGATCGTCCCTGGAATTTTTTTATCAAGGGCCTGAAAATTGGCTTCAAAATGCTCCTTGAGGTTGGATGAGACTCCAGGACCAGTTTGCATTTGTTCTCACCGATCGATTCAAGGGTGAAGATCTCAAACAACTCCGGAGTAGTGAATCCCTTCTTTTCGAACTGTTCGATGTATATGATCTTTCCCTCTTTTACCTCGCTTGCTACAATATTAACCTTGATATTTCCCTGGGGAACGACACAAAAATGCTGAGTGCCTAGCCTTTCCGGCAAATTAAAATCACCTCCTACCCTAGCTCCCCATTTATCCCTCTTTTTTAGATCGATCAGATTCCCATGGACATGCCCGATCGGGCAATCAATTTCTATGGTATTGATCAGGGGATTGGAGACTTTTTTGATATTGCTGACTCTCTTCGGAGGATCGGGAACCTGACTTAACAAGTTCTTCAGATCATAATAATTATAACTCAACTCCCCAATTTCTTCATATGAAGACTTCGAAGCTTTCTTTTCCTCCCCGAAAAACTTATCAGGCCAGGCCTCCCCATGGACTGACTTTGACTGGCTTTGAAGGATATATTCGTTTATCGGAATGGAATTTTTTGCCAATCGATGGACAAGTGTGACATCCAGGCCCATTAGCTGTACCTTTCCCCTGATCTCCCTCCTTATGGCTTTTCCCTCATGGATAAGGAACTTAAGACCAAGCTTATGGGCAGTTGAACAAGCCCCGCATTGACATATCCTGTCTCTTTCATACACCTTCAGGTGTTGATGAAAACGAGTGAACATGTTCTTGCACTGATTCAGTATCTCGTCTGAGCCCGGGGTTTCTCCTTCCTTAAAGAAAAACAAGGCATCACCTTCAATTTCAGAAAGCTCTAATCCCAATTCATTGGAATCAATAAGGATCTCCAGCAATTCAGAGATGATATGAGTACTATGCTCAATCTCCGTCTCCTTGACGAAATGAGTAAAGCCACTTATATCCGGAATAAAAAAGAGAAAGGAGTTCTCGTTGCTCATGGGTCAAGTGGCAATCAAATATTGTGCAAGGTCCCACCAGGAGTAAAAAGGATCTACCAAAATGGTAGCCAGGGGACTAAAATTTCATTCTAAGGTTTAATCCTCCACCTCCTGCTAAATACACTGGACTGATGATTAAACCTGTATTTTTGATGATGGGTTTCTTATGAAAATGGGGCACAAG
This sequence comes from Cytophagales bacterium, assembly GCA_028279065.1. Taxonomy (GTDB): domain Bacteria; phylum Bacteroidota; class Bacteroidia; order Cytophagales; family CCMP332; genus JANQHS01. Next base: position 4,526 of record JANQSY010000017.1, on the reverse strand, counting down.
GATCCCTGTAGCTGCCCCTAGAACATAGCCTGTCATTATGTCCGTGGGATAGTGCTTTCCAGCCTGATATCTAAGGGCGCCAGCAGCAGCAGGGACAACTGCTGCAAAACCCCATAGAACTGTCTTGGCACCAATGTTCATATCAGGGTGGTAATCATTCAGAACCTTTGCAAAAAAGAAAGAAAAGGCAGCCGTGTGAGAGGTATGCCCGGAATAATAGGAAAGCATAGAGCCATCACCTGTTCTCTCCTCCGTCGGAGCCTCCTCATTGTAGACAAAGGGCCTATATCTGTTCGTGATATTCTTCACAGCATTGGTCAAGCCATAGTTAATTAGGAAAACCTCTGCAGACATGACCAGGAGCGCTCCAAAATCCTGCCTCGTATGATGGTTGGCAAGGAACATAATTGGTAAGAGAACTACACCTGTCCTAACCAAATCACTCCTATCTGCGGCTTCGGGGTCCCAGTTATATGTGGCTGGCCTGTCAAACTCGTTGACATCGTTGCGATCAAGGTATTGCAATTCTTCAGCTGAATAGGGGTCGGCTTGATTGGTATTTGCCAGGATCACACTGGCGGTAACCAGCCCTATTCCGGTCGCTAAATATGGAGCTTCTCTTTTCCAGGAAAAATGGTAGGGCGGCGGTGCATTATGCTCTTTTAAGGCACACCAGCCACAGGTATGGCCCCTTACCATATCCTCCTGACCCAATAAATGCCCTGAGCATCCAAGTGTTAAACCAACGAGTACAAAGACCTTTTTAAAATCCAAAATGAGAAAAGGGATGGTAATTAAACCCGGACCCCCCTGTAAAAAGTTCAACCAATGTAACTATAGTGCGCTATTTTTCTTTTTCCAATTTTTCAATTCTTCGCACATTTGAGAACTAATACGAATTCCCATGCGAAAAATTTTGACCTATATACCCATTATTCTGCTATTAATAAGTGCAAAAAGCCAAGACCCTGAGGAAAAGCTTGTTGCAAAGGAAGACATGAAAAAGAAGGTAGCTGAATACAAAGAAGTACAATTGACCTCCGATATGAAATACCTGTCGGCGAATCAGAAGATCATGCTCACATACCTGATCCAGGCAGCAGAAATTATGGATGGCCTTTTCTGGAAGCAAGCCTATGGTGATAAAAATGAACTCCTGAGCAGGATTGCAGATAAGAACCTGAAGAAATATGTGGAGATCAATTATGGACCTTGGGACCGTCTGAACGGAAATGCATCATTTATCAAAGGCATAGGTCCTAAACCCAAGGGAGCACAGTTCTACCCTATCGATATGAAGGAAGAAGAATTCCAGGAACTAAATGATGACAGCAATAAATCAAGCCTCTACACTCTTATCAAAAGGAATGAAGAGGGCAAGCTTAAGGTAGTTCCATACAGCGAGGAATATCAGGAAGAGCTAAAAAAGGCTTCTCTACTCCTGGAGCGCGCTGCCAAAGTTGCCGAAGACAAGGGTTTCCAGGATTATCTTATCAAACGATCAAGAGATCTACTCAAGGACGATTACAAAGAATCGGACAGAGCATGGATGAGCATGAAGGACAACTATGTAGACGTTGTAATCGGACCAATTGAAAACTATGAAGACCAGCTTTATAACTACAAGGCGGCATTCGAAGCCTATGTATTGATCAAGGATATTGACTGGAGCAAAAAGCTGGAAAAGTACACTTCTTTTCTCGGGGAACTTCAGGAAGGGCTACCCGTGCCAATGGAATACAAGCAGGAAAGTCCAGGTTCGGAATCAGATCTGAATGCCTATGATGTTATCTATTATGCTGGTGATTGCAATGCCGGTAGCAAGACCATTGCTATCAATCTGCCTAATGACGAAGAGATCCAGCTAGAAAAAGGAACAAGAAGGCTTCAACTAAAAAACGCAATGAAAGCCAAATTTGACGAGATACTGGTTCCAATATCCAAGGTTCTTATCGACGAAAGCCAGCAGAAGCATATAACCTTTGATGCCTTCTTTGCCAATACCATGTTCCATGAAGTGGCTCATGGATTGGGGATTAAAAAGACAATTGACGGCACCTCTACAGTCAGAAAGGCTCTGAAGGACAAATCATCCGCCATAGAAGAAGGCAAAGCGGATATTCTGGGATTGTATATGGTCACTGAGCTTTCTAAAAAAGGGGAGCTTAAAGGAGGTGAACTGATGGATTATTATGTGACCTTTCTTGCAGGAATTTTCCGGTCTTCAAGGTTTGGATCTTCCTCTGCCCATGGGCAAGCAAATATGATCCGGTTCAATTACTTCAAGGAAAGGAACGCATTCTCATTTGATCAGGCAAGTGGAACATACAAAGTCAACTTTGAGGAATTCCAGGAAGCGATGACCGAGCTTTCTGCGGAACTGCTGATCTTGCAGGGAAATGGAGATTACGAGGCGGTGGTATCATTATTTGACAACTATGGAATGGTTAAAGATGACCTGAGTACCAGTCTGAACAAGGTCAATTCCATGGGAATTCCTAAAGACATCGTTTTCAAACAGGGAGCCTCTGTCCTTGGACTTGAATGAGGAATCTCGGAATCGGATTTTCTTTATTACTTCTCATTTCTCTGAGTGCAATGGCCCAGAGGAAGGATAACATGTTCTCGCAGGACCTAAAATGGAGAAATATTGGTCCAGCCAACATGATGGGGAGGATAGCTGCTGTAGATGCGTTGAATACGGATTATCGACAAGTAGTTGTTGCCTCGGCTTCTGGAGGTGTCTTTAAATCCACCAATGGAGGAGTGACCTGGGAAGCCATATTTGACAGGTATGGAGCTGGGTCGATAGGGTCACTTGCAATCCACCAGCAGGACCCGGATTTAATTTGGGTAGGGACGGGAGAAAGTGCCAACAGAAACAGTAGTGGCTGGGGAGATGGGATCTACAGATCGAGTGATGGTGGGAAGACATTCGAGAACAAAGGCTTAAAGGAAACTCATCACATTGCAGAAATTGCTCTTCACCCTTATAATCCTGATATAGCCTTTGCTGCAGCTGTAGGGCACCTTTGGGGATATTCCGGAACCAGAGGCCTCTTTCGTACCCAGGATGCGGGAAATACCTGGACCAAACTCACAAACGGTCTTCCTGATGATGAAAAGACCGGATGCACGGAGATCATTTTTCACCCTCAGGATCCGAAGATCCTTTTTGCAGGGTTTTATCATCGTCTAAGAAGCCCATATTGGTACACCAGCGGTGGTTCCGATGGGGGGATCTATAAAAGCACCGACGGAGGGGAGTCTTGGCGGAAGATCACCAAAGGCTTGCCAACTGGGGAAACCGGAATGATCGACATTTCCATTTGCCAATCCAAGCCCGAGATCATGGTGGCTGCGGTAGAAGCAGACGAGAACCTTCCAGAAGGTGTACCAGGATCGGGCGCCTATATCTCTGAGGATGGAGGAGAATCCTGGACCTTTCTTTTTAAGCATGCGGTCCGACCTTTCTATCATGGGCAGATAGAGATCGACCCGTTGAATCCGGACAATATATATCTTGTTTCGAGAGATTTTCAGATCTCAAATGATCGTGGAAAGACTTTTCATTCCAGGGATTGGCCAACCGACGGCGGCGATGATCATGACATGTGGATCGCCCCTTATGATAGCAGGATAATGTATCTCTGCACTGACCAGGGGCTACGGCTAAGCCTGGATGGGGGTTCAAGCTTTCTCTCATTCAACAATATGGCTTTGGGTCAATATTATGCGATAGATGTGGATATGAGGGAGCCCTATCATGTGATAGGAGGACTCCAGGATAACAGTATCTGGATCGCTCCGAGCAATAGCCGGGAGTACCGTGGGATCTTAAACCGACATAATTTCTGGCTGGGAGAAGGGGACGGCTTCAACTCAAGGGTGGACCCAAACGATTGGACAACAGCCTACATTGTAAACCATGTGGGGTTCATCGCCAAAGTGAATGTCAAAACCCATGAGCATGAATACATCACTCCCAGCCCAGAGAACGTGATCAACTTCAGTGACCATTTTGATCCTGCCTTTGAAGAGTCTATGATCGAATATACCATTGATCCTGGAGAATACTGGTTCTTTTACGAATTCCTGGATAAACCTCTTTTACCTGCTCAATTCCGATTCAATTGGAGTAGCCCGATGGTCCTGTCTCCCTCAGACTCCAAAACCATTTTGTTTGGAGGTAATCATGTTTTCAGATCCACGGACCAGGGTACTACCTGGAGAATAATCAGTGCTGACCTGACAAAGAATGATCCGGAGAAAAGGAATCCATCAAAAAGCGGATTCCTCACTCGAAGCGTTACAGGAGGGGAAAACTACCATACCCTGGTAAGCCTGGCTGAGTCCCCTTTGGAGAAAGGCCAAATTTGGGCTGGAGCCGATGACGGCCTGATCCACATAAGCAGGGACGGTGGAGAGTCCTGGCAGGAGGTAGGAAAAAACATTTTTGGTAAAGAAAATGAGATCTACGTAAGTCGGATCGAACCTTCCAGGCATGTAAATGGAAGATGTTATGT
>JANQSY010000001.1 GCA_028279065.1 Cytophagales bacterium | reverse complement strand
GTCTGTGTGTCTGTGTGTGTGTGTGTGTGTGTATGTGAGTGTGTGTGTGTGTGTGTGTGTGTGTGTGTGTGTGTGTGTGTGTGTGTGTGTGTGTGTGTGTGTGTGTGTGTGTGTGTGTGTGTGTCTGTGTGTGTGTCTGTGTGTGTGTGTCTGTGTGGGATTACTTATCCCATAAGTGTAACCATCTCTATTGCTAATGGAACCTGGTTGCAACATGCGGCGGTGTGGATTGATTGGAATCAAAACTTTGTTTTTGATTCAGCAGAATACACTTACCTGGGAACCAACCAGAGCACCGCCCCTACCTTTACCATAAATAGCAATATCACCGTACCGGCAACCGCACTACCTGGCCCGACCAGGATGAGGGTAATCGAGCAATATTTAAACATTCTTGGTCCCAATGACGGTTGTGCCAGTGGACAATATGGCGAAACTGAAGATTACACTGTCATTGTACAGAGTTCAGGACCTAATGATGCCGGCGTGGTCTCTATCGATTCACCTTATGCCGTATGCTCTGGGGTTCATCCAGTTGTAGCTACGATTAGAAACTTTGGAACAAATCAGATAAACACCGTCACAGTGAACTGGTCGGTCAATGGCGCACTTCAAACCCCATTCCCCTATTCTGGTTTGATCGATACACTTAATGGATCTAACCCAAGTTCGGCTCAAACGAGTATCGGAACGTTCAACTTTGCATCTAATACCCCTTATACCATAACCGCATGGACAAGCAGTCCAAACGGTGCAACGGATTCCACCGCAATTAATGACAGCTCATCCTGGACTTTTGGAGATATTATCCTTCCACCTGAGCAACTATTTGCCAATACGATCCTAAGCAGCTCCGCAATTATAAATTGGACAGAAGCAGGCCAGGCTACTCAATGGGAGATCCAATATGGTCCTGTTGGCTTTATGGCAGGAAATGGAACTCCGGTTCATACCAGTAACAATCCTCAGATCATTACTGGATTGACTGCCAATACAGGCTATGACTTCTATGTCAGATCGGTTTGTGGAGCAGGAGATTCTTCAATCTGGACCGGGCCAGGAACATTCACGACTACCTGTAATTTGTTTACGGCACCCTACTTCGAATCCTTTGATAGCGCAAGCTGGGTATCAGGTACGGTTTTCTCGAATACCAATGATGTCCTTGACCAATGCTGGGACCGAAATACGGTTGGTTATTCTTGGAGGGTCTCGAGCACAAACAACCTAGCAAACCACTCCACAGGCACTGCTCCGGCTGCAGATGTCTCAGGTGCAGGTAAGTTTGTCTACCTTGAGGCTTCCTTAGGAGGTGTTGGAGATTCCGCTTTCCTCGAATCACCATGGATAGATATTTCTACGCTTTCTGCTCCATTGTTGACCTTCTACACCCACCGTTATGGGTTAGAAATGGGAAGCATGCTTGTGCAGGTAAGCACCGGTACTTCATGGAGCACAATCTGGTCCATAGATGGAGCTCAGCAGATAAGCTCTGTTGACCCCTGGTCATTTCAAAGAGTTTCTCTCTGTCAATACAAGGAAGATACTGTCAAAATAAGATTCGTTGGCATATCGGTTGGCTGCTGCGGTGGGGATGGAGCCATTGACGATGTGTCGATCGAACAGCAAACCGATTCACTTGATCTTGTATTAATGGAATTGTCATCACCCAATTCCAACTGTGCTTTAGGAATTGAGGATGTGACACTCGAGATCATGAGCTTTGGCGCGGATACCATTTCCTCCGGAACCAACATCTCAATGGTTTACAACATCAATGGGGGGCCAAATGTTATGGAAACATTTATGGCTAGCTCTGACATTACCTGCGGGGATGTCATCAGCTATAACTTCACCAATAAGGCTGACCTGACCACTCCTAATACCTACGATTTTGTAGCCTGGACAAGCATTCCGGGAGATATGGACCTCTCCAATGACACGGTTTCCAAACGTGTACTAAGCATTCCGGTTATCTCCTCCTACCCCTATATCGAGGACTTTGAGACCAATCAGGGCGGTTGGTCATCAGGAGGAGAAAATGACTCTTGGGCATATGGAACTCCGAACAAGGTGAATATTCAATCAGCCTCTTCTGGAACCAAAGCCTGGGTAACAGGCGGCTTGAGCGCAGGGATCTATAATAACAACGAGGGATCCTATGTTGCAGGTCCTTGCTTTGATTTTTCCACGCTGGTCAAACCCATATTTAAAGCGGATGTCTGGTGGGACGCCGATTTTGCAGATGGAGCACAGATTCACGCCTCTTCTGATGGAGGTGCAACCTGGAGTTTGGTGGGCGATGTGGGACAGCCAAACAACTGGTACAACCAGGCAAACATTTTCGGATTGACTACACAATTTGGCTACGCTCAAGGATGGGGCGGAACAGGAACAGCAGGTGCTGGCGGATGGTTGACAGCACAGAATACACTTGACAGCTTTGCAGGTGAACCGGGTGTGTTGATCAGAGTTGCTTTTGGTTCAGATGGGTTTGGATTTGGGCAATTCGATGGATTCGGCTTTGATGATATTGTTGTTTTGGAAACTCCAAACAGAGACCTTGGTGCTATAACCATTGATTCGGTTTCAACCGGTTGTGCACTGGGTGCTGCTGAAACCATCTCAGTCACCTATTCCAACTTTGGAATTGACACCCTGATGATAGGTGACACGATATACTTCGGGTATTCTATAAATGCTGGTGCCGTAGTCTCAGAATTTCTGGTCTTATCCAATCAGGTCTTGCCGGGAGATACCAACAATTATGTATTTAGCACGCCGGCAAATCTCTCGGTTAATGCCACCTATTCTTTATCTGTTTGGACAGACCTGAGCAATGACCAAGATCCAACAAATGATACCTTGCTGAGCAGTATCACAAATGTTCCTGTTATTGGTACGTTCCCCTATAATGAAGGATTTGAGCTTGGAAATGGGGGATGGACATCAGGAGGAAATCTTAGCACCTGGGCTTTAGGAACACCGAACAAACTGACCATTGACACTGCAGCGAATGGCACGCAAGCCTGGACCACCGGTGGTTTAGGAACAGGGCCCTATAATAACGATGAAGCCTCCTGGGTAATTGGCCCTTGCTTTGATTTCACCAATGTTGTAAGGCCAGAATTCGACCTGAACATATGGTGGGAGTCCGAACCTGACTATGACGGCGCTCAACTCCAGGCATCTACTGACGGTGGCAACACCTGGATCAAAATCGGTCAATACCTGGACCCAAATAACTGGTATAATTATGACAACCTATTCGGATTGACACTAGCAGGCCAAAGTCCGGAAGGATGGGCCGGTGGAGGCTTTGCCGGCACAGGATCAAACGGTTGGGTCCCTGCTTCGAACATTGCTCAATTCCTTTCAGGAGAAAGCGATGTATTTGTTCGAATCTTTTTTGGCTCTGATGGTTCGGTTAATACCGGATATGACGGATTCGCATTTGATGATTTTCAGGTTACCGAAGATGCCCTGGCCGATGATATGAGATTGGACTCTCTGATGCCAATTCAGTCGAATTGTGGTCTCAGCGCCACAACTCCTGTCAGGGCCGTCGTAAGGAATCATGGCTTGAATCAGCAGACCAACATTCCCATAAGCTACTACATTGGGGGTGTTCTTCAGGTTACAGATTTCATTCCTGGCCCGTTACCTGCTGACACGACATTAGTACATACTTTCAGCCAGCCTGCAGACCTCTCCATGCCTGGCAGCTATGTTCTAACAGCCTCAGTTGACCTGCAAGGAGATATGGATACCACAAACAACACTACAGCACCGCTGGCTGTGGTTTCTTATCGGGTGCCTCAGATTATTGCATTCCAGGGTTCTGAGCAATGTATTCCCGGGCCTGCTACAATTAGCGCAAACGCTGATGTCGGTGTGGTACGTTGGTATGATATGCAGAGCGGAGGTACTATCCTCGCTACATCAAACAGTTATAATATTCCCAATCTAGCTGCAACAACCACCTACTATGCAGAGCCATATAATGCGGGGATTATTCCATGTGTAGGGATCAGACAGGCCGTGGTGGCTGAACTGAGCTCGGTTCCGCAGGTAGACTTCACAACCAGTCAGGTGAGCAGTTTGACAATGGAGTTCACAAGTACACTGAGCGGAAACGTAGATTCGGTCTGGTGGGACTTTGGAGACTTCGGAGCGGGATCTTCGGACCCCAACCCTACCCACACCTATAGTTCAGGTGGAACAAAAGCTGTTGATCTTCAGGCCTTTGATGGATCATGCGATACTGTTGTTACCAAGGCGATTTTCGTGCTTGGCTTAGACAATTCCCTTGCCGAACAAGTCCAGGTGTATCCCAATCCCACCAACGGTGCCTTTAGATTCGAAGCCAATGGCCTTGGAGGTAATATCCAATTAGAACTTATAGATCAGAAAGGAAATACGGTCTATGAGCTGAGCCTGATCAATGGCTCCGGAACCTATTCCGATGAAGTGGTACTTCCCAAATCCATACCTGCAGGAGTCTACTACCTTAGGGTTATCGATAGAGACAAGTCAGGAAGGATCAAGATTATGAAAGAGTGATCTTGCTTACTTTTGAACGAATTTACCCTGGACTGAGCACCGCTCGGTTCAGGGTTTTTTTTAATGTATTCTGTTTCTTGGAAAGCCCATTTTTATCACTTAGCTACATCCTGGAGCTAATATTTAATCAGTCCACTCCCCTATCCCCTCAATCCTGATATCGTCGAAATTAGATAATTTAAAGACATAATCTCTTGAGTGCACTATGGAAAAACATGAATGGAGAAAGCAGGAAAAAGCCCTTTATAACCCAAAAGCTAAACCTGAAATAGTTGATATCCCTGCCCTTAATTTTATAACGATCTCAGGCGAAGGAAATCCAAACGGTCAGATGTTCGCTTCTTGTATCGAAGCGCTTTTTTCCGTTTCATATGCAATAAAAATGGGTCTAAAAAAGGAACAGATAAAACCTCCTGGCTATCTGGATTATACCGTCTATCCGTTGGAGGGAGTTTGGAGCCTAAACCCAAAGGCAATAAAGGATTATGATGGCACTTTGAATAAGGACGATCTGGTATTTGATATCATGATCAGGCAACCGGATTTCATAACCGAATCATATTTCCATGAAAAACTTAAGCAGGCTCAACTTAAAAAGCCCAACCCTATGCTGGAAAGGGCAAAATTTCAAACGATTGAAGATGGTAAGTGTATCCAAATGCTTCATACCGGAAGCTTTGATGATGAACCAGAAAGCTTTGAAAAAATGGAAGCATTTGCAGATCAGATGAACTTGCAAAGAAGTTCAAAGGTGCATAGGGAGATCTATCTTTCTGATTTTCGGAAGGTTCCTACAGAAAAGCTAAAAACAATTCTCAGGTTCAAAATCGACAATTAAAATTGAGGGTAAGTGATCTGGTTATAGATCCAGCCGAATGGTCTGACCGGAAGTCAGGAAATCGTTGTCCTTCTTCTGTCCAAGAGCCAACGGGGATTACATCGAAATCATGATACCCCAGGTGAACGAACAGGTCACCATACAGATCACACACAAGGTCTACTTAGAGCAACTGCGGGCCAGCGGAGCCAGCAATCCCTGCTTCCACTTATAGGCGGACCGCAGGTAACTACCTGATACCTATCACCAGCGGTGAAATGCAGGTCTTTAAACGCATGACCATTAAATAACATAAGCCAAAGCCAACAAAAAATCCCTCAATAAAGGGGATATTTTGGGTTTTTTAAACAATGCCCTAGCAATACTTTTGGATTCTCAATAACTTCAAAAGTTGATCAAAGACTTGATTTTGAAAAAAATACTGCTCTCCCTTTCCTTTCTTTTTTATCAGGTTAGCTTCGCACAGACCTATACCTTCACAACTGCTGGGGCGAGCGGCCCTACTGGTCCAACACAGGGCCAGGTCAATACGGCATATGTCGGAACAACATTAGATGGCCAGGTTACAGTTTCCGGGGGTATTCAAAACTGGACAGTTCCAACTTCCGGTTTATATACGATTGAAGTAATCGGAGCATCCGGAGGAAATGAAACTCAGGGACAAGTCGGTGGCTTGGGAGCTCAGATCATTGGAGAACTGCTCCTAAATCAAGGCGATGTAATTCAAATTTTAGTTGGTCAAGCCGGAATGGATGGCTGTGGAGCAGGAGGAGGTGGAGGCGGTACCTTTATCGTACGCAATGGAGTTGCCCTAATGGTCGCAGGAGGGGGTGGCGGATCGACACGTGATAACATGGGCGCCAATGCAACAACCCAAACATCGGGCACCAATGATTTTCCCGGAGGAACAACACCCGGGGGAATGAATGGCAGCGGCGGACAGGCATGTAATGTCGGGGGTTCCGGAGCCAATCATGGTGGTGGAGGTGGTGGTTTTTCCGGTGATGGAGCGACCTCAACGGCGTCATCCCCTGGTGAGGGAGGTAAGTCGTTTCTTAACGGAGGATCCGGAGGTACTACCGTCACCATGGGTGGATTTGGAGGAGGAGGAGGAGCTACCTCATGTACAGTCGGTGGAGGTGGCGGAGGCGGTTATTCCGGGGGCGCAGGAGGCCAGCAAATCAATTATTGCACTCCTGGTATAGGTCGTTCCGGCGGAGGTGGAGGCGGTTCCTTAAATACTGGCCTGAACCAAATC
>JANQSY010000021.1 GCA_028279065.1 Cytophagales bacterium | reverse complement strand
AGGCAATAATCCCTGAATCCTTCGTTTTCATAGGCCAGGATGAAAGGGAGTAGGCCGATCTCCGAAATATCATTTTCCTGGGGTCCTGAAAAAACATGGGTGTTCATGTCACTGATCTTCCCACTTTGAAATCTGTGGTCCCGGCCCTTGATCTTGACCTTCTTACTGACCAGGGCTTCGATCCTTGGATATTCATATCCTGCTATCACCAACTCAGCATTTTCATTGTCGGGCCTGCTGCTATCCGCATTTGAAGCCAAAAGTTGAGAGGGAAGGAGGGTCCCCAGTGCTCCGGCACCCAGGGCTGAGTTTTTCAAAAACCTCCTTCTTCCCGAATCGGTTTTTTTATGGTTTTTCATAAAAATTATGATGGGTATCCTGCAATCTAGGAATAAGGAGAATAAAGGATTTAATTTCGTTGGAAAGGAAAGAAAACCAGTGAAGCTTCCTGATAGGTAAAAATCCCTATTCCTGAGTTGTTTTTCCTTTTTTGATGAAGTTTAAGGTCCCCAAAAATGATTTAAACGGTAAGCCGTTGATGTAAAAGACTTTGGGGAGGGCTAATGTGTAGCCCTTCCTTTGGATTTGTTTGAAACCCTCCGTCTATGCTTCAGAATTTCTTCCTCAGTACACTCCGAAACCTGGGCAAAAGCAAGGTCTATTCCTTCCTCAATATCCTGGGGTTGGCAATAGGAATGGCCGGGTCCCTCCTGATCCTGCAATACGTTGTTTTTGAAAGAAGCTATAATGACTTCCATGAGAATGGGGACAGTGTTTACAGGATCAGCTACTCAAAGGAAAAAGGTGGAGTTGAGTCCTTCAATACGGTTCTGACCTATTCCGGTGTAGGCCCCCTTCTCAAAGAGAAGTTCCCCGAGGTAACGGAATTTTGTCGCCTTAGACCTGCCAGTACCATAACCTCAAAGGCCGTGATCCGGCAAGGTGAAAAGTTTTTTGAGGAGGAAGGGGTGTTCTATACAGACCCATCATTTTTTAAGATCTTTTCCTTCGAGCTGATCCAGGGAGACCCCAGTACTGCATTGAAGGATCAGTTCACAGCGGTGATCTCCGAATCGATGGCCAAAAAATATTTTGGGGATGAAGACCCTATTGGAAAGACAATAACGAAAGGGCGTAAGGATAATCATCTGATCGTAGGTGTCATGAAGGATACCCCAAGGAATTCTCATTTCACCGCTCAACTTTTGCTTTCCCATTCTACATTGGCTGCCATCATGTATGAGGGTTGGAGCGAGCAAGACCTCGGAAGCTTTCATGGTCACCTCTATATCCTGCTTGATCCTTTGGCTGATCCTGCCAGCCTGGAAAAAAAATTCCCTCAATTCGTGATGGACTTCATTGGAGGAAAAGAGCTGGCTGAACAAGATGTGGTACTTAAGCTCCATTCCATGGCTTTGAAGGATATCCATCTCAAGTCACATATTCAGCATGAATCTGAGATCAATGGTGATGAGGAAATAGTACATTATATGTCAATCATTGCATTTCTGATCCTGGCAATAGCAATTGTCAACTATGTGAACCTGTCGACCTCGAGATCAATGCAAAGAGCCAAGGAGATCGGGATAAGGAAGGTAAGCGGAGCAACTCGCTCCGGGCTTCTGGCCCATTACTTAGGCGAATCGGCGCTCATCAATTTTTTTGCAATTCTGCTGGGTTTAATTTTTGTCTTGCTGGCTCAACCCTTTTTGGGTGAGTTAGGAGCTCCAAAACTTGTGGGATCGTATCCCTTTTTGAAGATCTGGTTTTGGCAGGCCATAGGAGGAATCTGGATCCTGAGCACTCTCTTTTCTGGGTTCTATCCCGCCCTGGTGCTTTCCTCCTATGATCCTGTCCTTGTCTTAAAGGGGCGTTTTTCGGCTAATAGAAAAGGGATCTTTTTGAGAAAGGGCCTTGTCATCTTTCAGTTTGCAAGTTCGGTAGCCATGATCATTGCCGCCATGATCATTTATTCCCAAATAAACTTCATGAAGGTCCAGGAGCTGGGTATGAATATTGATGATAAGCTGATCGTAAAAGGCCCGGTGCTTGTGGATTCTACCTATAACTCGAAGTATGTGGCCTTGAAAAATGACCTGATGAAGAATCCCATGGTGCAAGGGGTCTCGGCAAGCCAGAGCATACCAGGGAAAGAATACAATTCTGCCACATGGTTTACGCGGGTCGATAATCCAGAAGTGGATAGAAAATTCTGCTATATCAATGTATTTGATGATGACTTTGCCAAGGACTATCAGTTTGAATTCCTGGCAGGGGCAAACTTTGAAAAGGCCGATAAAAAGGCCATCCTGATAAACGAATCGACCCTGAATCTTTTCGAAATGGGGGATCCTGAAAACGCGGTAGGCAAAAGCCTCACCTCCGGGGATCCACACGATCCCAGATCCAACAAATGGAAGATCAAGGGAGTGGTAAAGGACTTTAATCAGCAATCCCTGAAATTGGATTACAGTCCGGTGATCATGTTCATGAATCCAAATGCCAGCAATTTCTACTCGATACGTCTGATCTCGGATGCCGCCTCCATGACGGATGTATCAACGATGCTGGACCATGTCAGGACCTCGTGGATTGAATTTTTTCCAGGAAATCCCTTCAACTATCAATTCCTGCGGGAGGGATTTGATGAACAATATCGTTCCGAGGTTGAATTTGGAAGGCTTTTGCTCCTTTTTTCAGGCTTGACAATACTTGTGGCTATTCTGGGGCTGATCGGGCTTTCGTCCTATAGCATTCAGCAAAGGACCAAGGAACTCGGAATAAGAAAGGTTCTGGGTTCAGGGGTTGGGAACATTATCATCCTTCTGAGCAAGGACACTTTCTTTTTGATCATTTTGGCCAACATCATCGCCTGGCCCCTCTGTTGGTACCTTCTTTCCTCCTGGCTTGAAGGCTTTGCTTTCAGGATCGAGTTGGGATTGCTTCCCTTCTTCCTATCCTTCCTTGTGATCACCCTTATCGCAGGGGGCTCAATAGCCTTTTATGTTGCCCGTGCATCTTTCTCCAACCCCATTCATGCTCTTAAGTATGAATGATCATTAGGTTAAAGAAGCTTCATTTGATTCTAACCGGTCTTTGTAGTCACTGGATCTTGGATTGCCCTCTTTCGAAGCTTTGCTTATCCCAGTATCCTCTCTGAGTTTTGATCCTGCCCTCCAGAATGTGAAAAAAACCGCAGCCTCTAAGGCCGTTGGGGTCTTTCCATTCCAATATGCCCCAATCACCATCCTCGAAGATATTCTCGATAGTGCAAGTCATTTTGGCATTTGAGAACTCCGATTCAAACATTGCCTTGATGGCTTCCTTTCCTTGAACAGGGCCATTGGGGATCTGATGGTTGATGGCATCAGGGTGATAGAAATCTGCCAAGCCAATGGGATCCGCCCGATTGAAGGCTTCGACCCATGATCTGATCAACTCTGTAGGTTTCATTCTCCTTATACTATTTAGTCAACCCGGAACATCCGGAATTTCGTTTTTGTGATAGCCTTGTCCCTTGCTAAAGGAGACATTCATCAGGATCCAGCAATTTTTGGAGGAGTCTACTCCCAGCCTTTCAAGTGAACTTTCGTCGATCTTCATTTGATTTGAAATGGATGAATACAAACCTCTGACATCCTTTTCTTCGATCTCCACCGTCAAACTCATGGCCAGATCCGAGAACAGATTGAAGTTCATTATATAGCCATTGTTTTTGGAGATCAGATCCTTCAAGTCTTCAATGGCTTCATTTCGTTCACCTGAAATATAGATCTGCCAGTTGAGTTTTGTGGTCATTCTTAACAGTTCCTCTTCCTCAATTTATGATGAATAGTGGAATATCCTCATTTGCCCTCGGGGTTGAAATATAATGTGACCGTCTTATGAGATGAAACGAGCTGTCCCCTGGTCGGATTGATCGTCTGTGATCTGGCTAATTCAAATATTCCTTCAAGGGTATCAGCTGATATTCGGGGGATACTTCAAAGAAGATATTGAGCAAATTCATGTGTCCGGCACCGTATATGACCAATATCCTGTCCTCTGGTGTTGCATGGATCTTTTGGATATTCCTGAAGATCCTCAGGTTGCGGTTAAACCACCATCCCGTGGTGAAATCGGGCCCGAATTGGTCGTTTCCGGGAATTTCGTATTTAAAGACACCGATCAGGTAATCACCCAGACTTCTTGCCAACTGGTCTTCGCTATTGATGCGATCAAGTTCGGCGATTATTCCCTCAGTCTTGAATAAGGCCTCGTCTCTTCTGAAAGACATCTTAAGTGTATCGGGATTATGGTAGAAGAAGTCCAGAAATTCTTGCTGCGCAATGGTATCCTCGCTCTCGAAAAAATCCTTTATCTCCTCCAGATCCCCGCCCCAGGTATCTGTACAATACAGGGTTTTCAGGTTGAATCTTTTTGCCAGGCGGAATCCTATCTGTTGCTCCTCGCTCCTCGTTAGTTCATGGCTTCCTTCTAGGTAGGAATTGTACAGAGAATCATATTTTTCCTGGTATTTGGGTTTTCTCTCAATGGCAATGATAGTCGGCTTGAATTCGGCCAGTTGATCGACTATGATCTGGATCTCTTCCTGGTATTTAGGATCCAATACATCGATCTGATCGCTTTCCTCTATCTTTTCCACATCCAGGTTGGGGAAATTGAAATGAAAACATCCCAGGGTCAGTACCGTGATTTTATCTGACTCGCTATTTTCCTGACTGAGTTCCGGTGCCTTTTTTTCTTGCATTTCGTTCGTACAGGAAAATGAAACTACTGCTACCAGAAGGAGGGTTTGGATCTTTTTCATGCGTGCTTATTGGTAAAAGACAACTTTGAATGTATAGAGTTGCATTTACAGAGATCAAAGAAGAACGATAGAATTACCGAAAAGAGTTATTCTTTGCTTGAATTGTAGCGTTTTAGGAAATCAAACATCTCATAGACATCTTCCATTTCAAGATTGGCCTTTTCAAACTCCTCTAAAAGATCCTGATTATCGGAGATCATTTCCTTGCAGAGTTCAGGATTAAGCTGTTTAACCAGGCCATCATTGAACATTACATACCCTGTTTGGCAGCATACCTGTATCAATGGATCATTTGGCCCTATGATCCCCAACTCTCTTTGCTCGTCTAATGTTCTGGCAGGTTCACCAATGAAGTAGGTATAAAAACCAAAGCCTTCGATCTTGTTGTACCTCTTGATCTTTGAATAGGGATACGAGTTAATGTAGATCATTCCATCTGATTCCACACCCCATAGTTCTGTATCAATTCGGTTTTTAAGCTCTTTGGGTTTAACCTTTTTGAAATAGTAGTTCTGAATACCTCCAGTCATAAATACATTTCCTTCAGTCCTTTGAATTGGAGAATAGGGAATATTTAGGCTTGGAGCTTTGTTTAAGTATTCATCATACGACCTGAAACCTTTACTCGTGGACTGCGAAAAAGCATGAGTCGAAGCAAGGGCAAAAGCCAGAATCAGAGGGAAGTACTTGATCATCGCCCTTAAAACTTCCTAATCGCCCTCACCCTGTAATTCGAGGTCTTGAAATCGAAATCCGAGCTGCCCTTGCCGAAATTATAATGCCAGGCGGAGCTGCCGTTGTATTCGGTGGAGGACCAGTAGCTTCCATTGGTCGGTGCGGTATATGCCTGCCCAAAGGTGGTGATGACGAAATCCTGGGAAGCCAGCAAATACAGCTCCCGGTTGGATGGCAGGTACCAGTCTGTGAAC